>NZ_HG529249.1 GCF_000499525.1 Faecalimicrobium dakarense
ATTGATATACACTAAATAAGGATTAATCTCCAGTTGATATCTTTTACCTTAGTTAATGAACCTAGTATCTTTAACTTGAATATATAAAAAAGAAATTATAGATATAGTATGATATTTAATTTTAATAAAGATAATAATATTGTTAAATTATCGAAGTTTTTAAATATATTATGTTGCATATCAATAATAGATTGTTAAAAAAATGACTTAAACTATTGGATATGTGACTAAAATCACGGTATAAAAATTTATTAAATTATAAAATTAAAGTAAGAGAAGATTTATTAATTTACGAAGTGGAGATGTAAAATAATATGAAAAAGATACAATCAACTTGTAATATATGTGCACTTGCATGTAACTTAGATTTTTACGTTGAAGATGATAAAATAACTAGGGTAATGCCTACAAAAGATTATCCAGTAAATAAGGGATTTTGCTGTATAAAGGGTATAAACCTTGATAAGCAACATACAAAAATAAAAGCAAGAAAAAGACCTCTTTTAAGAGATGAAAATAATGAAATGAAAGAAATATCTTGGGAAGAAGGTTTCAAAATATTTGCTAAAAAAAATGACAGATATTCAAAAAAAATATGGAAAAGAATCAGTAGCATATATAAGTACAGGACAAATGACAACTGAAGACATGGCTCTTTTAGGACATGTAGGAAGAAATTACATGGGAATAAACGGTGATGGTAATACAAGACTCTGTATGGCTACAGCGGTTGTTGCACACAAGCAAAGTTTTGGATTTGATTCACCACCATATACATTAAAGGATGCAGAACTTTCAGATACGATTATATTTGTTGGAGCAAATCCGGTTATAGCTCATCCAGTATTTTGGGGTCGTTTAAAAGACAACAAGGATGCAAAAATTATAACTATAGACCCTAGAAAATCAGAAACAGCAGCTAAATCAGATATATGGATAGATATTAAGCCAAAGGCAGACTTAACTTTAATTTATACAATAGCTAATATTTTAATAGAAAAAGATTGGATAAATAAAGAATATATAGAAAATTTTACAGAGGGATTTGAAGATTTCAAAAGTCATGTTAAAAAATTCACTTTGGATAATGTTTATAAGGAAACGGGAATATCTAAAGAAAGAGTTTTAGAATTAGCAGAAATTATACACAACGGAAAAAGAGTATCTTTTTGGTGGACGATGGGAGTAAATCAAGGTTACCAAGCGGTGAGAACTGCACAGGGTATAATAAATCTTGCGTTAATAACAGGAAATATAGGAAGAGAAGGAACAGGGGCAAATTCATTAACAGGTCAAAGTAATGCAATGGGATCAAGAGCATTTAGTAATACAACAGGATTTTATGGTGGGGGAGATTATGATAATGCGCTTAGAAGAGAAGTGGTAGCTGATGCGTTAGAAATAGATGAAAGTTTATTACCAACTAAGCCAACAATACCATATAACGTAATAATAGAAAAAATTCAAGCTGGTGAGATAAAAGGTTTATGGATAATATGCACAAACCCAAGACATTCATGGGCAAATAATCAAGAGTTTGAAAAAGCAGTTAAGAATTTAGATTTCTTTGTAGTACAAGATATATATGAAGATACACATAGTGCTAAACTTTGTGATTTATTCTTACCTTCAGTTCCAGGTATAAAAAAAGAAGGAGTGCTTATAAATACAGAACGTAGATTATCAAAAGTTAATCCTATAATACCTAAGGCAGAAGGGGAAATGTCTGATTATGAAATATTTTATAATATAGGTAAAGAATTAGGTATGGGAAGTTTATTAGATAAATGGAAAACACCAAAAGATGCATTTGAATTACTTAAAAAATGTTCTAAAGGTATGCCTTGCGATATAACTGGAGTAACCTATGAAATGTTAGAAGGTGAGGATAAAAAAGGATCAAAAGGAGTACAATGGCCATTTAGAAAAGGTGATATATTAAAAGACGATGAGAGAAGATTATTTGAGGATAATAAATACTATACACCAAGTAAAAAAGCTAAAATAATTTTTGAAGATATAACTCCAAACCCAACAAAAACTTCAAAAGAGTTTCCATATATCTTTAACACTGGAAGAGGAACTGTAGGACAATGGCATACTAGTGTTAGATCAAGAGAGATAGATGCAGTAAACAAGATAGTTAGAAAAGAATCTTATGTATTAATAAATCCTAAATTAGCTGATGAATTAAACATAGTAGAGAATGAAAGAATTAAAATAAAATCACAAAATGGAGTAACTAGCGAATTTAATGCAGTAATATCTGATGATGTTAAGTATGGTCACTTATATGCACCAATTCATTATATAGAGACGAATTCACTTACTCCATCTATATATGATCCATACTCAAAGGAACCATCATATAAAACTGTACCAGTAAATATTATTAATTGATAATGAAGGGGATAAATATGAGAAGAATTAATATAGATAGAAGTAAATGTGTTGGATGTTTAACATGTACTACTGCATGTATGGTATCTCATGATAGTGAAGATACGAGAAGCAGAATAACAATTGATAGCGAATCAAAATATGCACCAATATTTTGTAGACATTGTGATAGACCAGAGTGTGTTTATACTTGTATGACAGGGGCTATGAGTAAAGATAGTAAAACTGGACTTGTGAACTATGATAAAGAAAAATGTGCAAGTTGTTATATGTGTATAATGGCGTGTCCTTATGGAGTATTAAAAGCTGATAGTAAAAATCAAAAGGAAATAATGAAGTGTGATGGATGTAAAGATCATAAATCGGGTAAACCTCAATGTGTAGATAAATGTCCAATGGGAGCGATTACATTAGAGGAGGTACAAAACTAATGAAATATATAGTTATAGGGGCATCAGCAGCAGGAATAAGTGGAGCTAAAACTTTAAGAACGCTAGATAAAAATGCAGAAATTACATTGATATCTAAAGATGAAAATGTATATTCAAGATGTATATTGCATCATTATATATCAGGACATAGAGATATAGAAAAGCTTAACTTTGTAGATGAAAATTTCTTTAAAGAAAATGATATTAATTGGATAAAAGGTATAGAAGTTAAAGGTGTAAATGATATTGAAAGAACTATAAATCTTTCAAATGGAGAAATATTGAGTTATGACAAACTAATGATTTGTAGCGGTGCATCTGCATTTATACCTCCTATTGAAGGATTAAGAGAAGCTAATAATGTAGTAGGTCTTAGAAATTTAGATGATGCAGTTATTATAAAAGAACAAGTTAAAAATGTTAAAAATGTAGTTGTTCTTGGTGCAGGACTTGTTGGAATTGATGCAGTAAGTGGATTAATAGATTATGATGTAAATATAACTCTAGTAGAAATGGGAGAAAAAATACTTCCTATACAATTAGATAGTTATACATCAAAAGTTTATGAAAATAAATTTACTGAACGTGGAGTAAATTTAAAATTAGGAGTAAAAGCTGAAAAATTATTACTAGATTCAAATAATAATCCTAAAGGGTTAATGATAAACACTGGCGAAGAAATACCATGTGAATTAGTAATAGTTGCAACCGGAGTAAGATCAAATATTTCATTTTTAGAAAATAGTAATATTAAGTATGATAAATTTGGACTTATAATAGATGAAAAGGGTAAAACAAACATAAAAGATGTATACGGTGCAGGAGACGTAAGTGGAAGAAATCCTATATGGCCAACAGCTGTTAAAGAAGGAATAATTGCAGCTAATAATATGGCAGGAAAAGACATGGTAATGACAGATTTCTTTGGTAGTAAAAATACTATGAACTTTGTTGGTATAGCTACAATGTCAATTGGAATGATAGAGCCTAAAGATGATACTTATAATGTAGAAGTAGATATTGATAAAGAAAGTTATAAAAAAATTATTCATAAAGATGGGAAGATATATGGAAGTATAATACAAGGAGACTTATCTTATGCTGGAATATTAACTCAACTTATAAAAGAAAATATTGATGTTTCAAAAGTAAAGAAAAGTTTATTTGATATAGACTACTCAGATTTCTTTAATATAGAAAAGAATTTTGAATTTAGTTATAAATAAAAAAAGTAAGGGTACTAACCCTTACTTTTAAATTATTTAAATTTATATATTTTCAGTTTTAAATGAGTTTATAAACATTTTTATAAAATTATAGATTACAAATACTATACCAGCACAAGCTATTACAAGTTCAATTGAACCAAATTCTCTAAGTATAATTGAGAAGTTAGTTTGACCTAAATTAGCCATAAAAGCAGACACTTTAAATGTTGCTAATGTAGATATTGCAAGTGGGAATGTTACTCCAGCAAATGTAGGTATAAACTTCATACTAAATATTTTAGGAAATCTAGTATACATATATATTGTCATTATAAATACAAGTGCATATAAAAATAAAACTAAATACACATTTGGATCACTAAATAAAGTTAAATAAGCAACTACACAAAGACTTGGTGGTGCAGACATAATAGACAATGTAGGGTACGGTCCATCTGCAACAGGCTTTGTACATAATCTATGAATCATAAATGGTAATATTAAGAAATAAGCAGCAAATGCAAAATAAAAAATACAATTTACAAGAACAGGTTCATTCATTCCTGGACTAGTTATCACAGAAACTATGATTCCGACATATGCTACCCAAAATGGCGGTAGAAACTTTACATGTTCAAAATTTTTAATTAAGTTGTTATAAGTAAATATTATTATTATTATTATATTTAAGCAGACTGCAAATAACCATAAAGATTTTCCAAATACATAGTTATAATTTACATAATAAGAAGCCATAAGCATCATAGACATGCAAAATGTAGGATATATGCTAGCTAAGGCCATATCTTTAAGTTCTAGAGCTACTTGTTTTGGGTATAAAAATAATTTTAAAAAACCTGCAATTATTAGTACTACTCCAAGATTAACAGATATGTGTCTTAAAGAATTAAATCCTAAAGTAGCAAATATATTGGCTAAAGTAAGTACACTTAGTAGGGTGGCAATAGCACCAATGGGTAAGTTTTTAATTTTT
>NZ_HG529250.1 GCF_000499525.1 Faecalimicrobium dakarense
AAGTTTAATTTCTCTTTAAAATAGAAATATCAGACAATGAATTAAACCTCCTTAAAATATCGAATTACTTCATTATAAGAGAAGTAAAGTTATGTTATTTTTTTATCATAAAAATATTATACTTTGAAATAAAATGAATTTATGTGACGAAAGTCTCATTTTTAATATATATATGATAAATTTTAAACAAAGAACTAAAATTATATAAGTTGAAGGTGAAAATATGCCAAAGGTGATAAACATAATCGGATCAGGTTCTAATGTAGGAAAAACCTTTTTAATAGAAGGATTGATAAAAGAACTAACTAAAAGAAATTTAAAAGTAGCAACAATCAAGCATGATGTTCATGGCTTTGATATAGACAAAGAAGGCAAAGATACATACAAACATAGAAAAGCAGGTGCTGAGACTGTTATAATATCGTCAAAAAATAGACTAGCAATGATAAGTGAACTTGAAGAAGAAACACAATTAGAAGATATTATTAATATGATTAATAATAAAGATATTATTCTTGTTGAGGGATATAAAAAAAGTAATCTTAGAAAAATAGAAGTATTTAGAAATGAAATTAGCAAGGAGATTATATCTCCTAAGGAGAAATTAATAGCAATAGCAAGTGATATAGATATTAACTTTGAAGAAATACCTGTAATACATAAAGAGGATTATAAATCACTGGCTGATTTAATAGAAAAAGAAAAAGATTATATTAAGGAGTAGATATGAAAAGCTTTATAAGTTTAGAAGAAGCCATAGAAATATTAAATAGTAATACAAGACCTTTAGAAGTGGAAGAAGTAGATTTAATAAATGGAATAAATAAAACGTTAGCACAAGATATTTATTCTAAAATTAACAATCCTCCTTTTGACAAATCTGCTATGGATGGATATGCTATAATTTCAGAGGATACTTTAAATACAAAAGTAAAACTTAAAGTGATAGGTACAGTTTATGCAGGAGAAAGTTCTGCTAATGAGGTTACTAAAAATACTGCTATAAAAATAATGACAGGAGCTCCTATTCCAAAAGGTGCAAATGCAGTAGTAAAACAAGAAGATGTAAATATATATGATAAATTTATAGAAATTAATAAAGCTGTTAAACGAAATCAAAATATATGTTTTGAGGGAGAAGATATAACGAAAGGAATACTTTTAGTTAATAAACATAAAAAACTTAATTATGCTGATATAGGCATAATTGCAAGTTCTGGGATTAATAAAATAAAGGTTTACAAAAAACCTAAGATAGCTTTTATTAGCACAGGAGATGAAGTATTAGACATAAATGAAAATCTTACAGAAGGTAAGATATATAATAGTAATAAATACAGTATACTTTCTAGAATTCATGAACTTGGATATGATGTTGTAGGTATTAATCATGCAAAAGATAGTAGTCAAAATATAGGAAGTATTATAAATGAATTTTCTAGAAATGCAAATTTAATAATTACAACTGGAGGCGTATCAGTTGGAGAAAAAGACTTACTAAAAGACGCTATGGATTATATAGGAGCAGAAAAATTATTTTGGAAGGTAACAATTAAACCAGGATCAGCGGTATTATGTTCTAAGCTTAATAATACTATTATAATAAGTCTTTCAGGCAATCCAATAGCATCATTAACAGCCTTCGAACTTTTAGTAAGGACAACATTAGAAAAGCTAAGCGGTAAGGAAAAGATAGAAATAAAAAGAGAAAAAGCAATACTTTTAGGTAGTTTTAGCAAGAAGAGTCCACAAAAAAGATTTATAAGAGGAAAAATAGTTTATAATGAAGGCAGACAGTATGTAGCAATGACTCAAATAAAAAGTGGAAATGGAATACTAAGCTCAACAATAGATTCTAATTGCTTAATAGAAGTCGAGAAAGGTAATACAGGTGTTGAAGAAGGAACATTAGTTGATATAATTAAATTCTAAGGGGAGGGCTAGCTTTGATTAATAAAACCCTAGCCATACTAGCAGGTGGTAAAAGTAGTAGGATGAACTATAATAATAAAGCATTTCTAAATTACAAAGATAAAACATTTATAGAACATATAATAAGTTGTGGAAAAGGTTATAAAGAAGTTATAATAATAGCCAATGATGAGAAATTATATGAAAGATTTAACTTAAGAGTTTTTAAAGATATATATGTGGGCAATGGTCCTCTCTCAGGCATTCATGCAGCTCTTAAAAACTCAAGTACAGATAAAGTTTTATGTGTAGCATGTGATATGCCATTAATTAATGAAGAGATTTTAAATATTCTAGGAAATTATAAAGGCGGTTATGATGTTTTAGTTCCTAAAGTAGATAATAAATTACAACCTCTATGTTCAATATATTCAAAAAATATACTTGAAAAAATTGAACATAGTTTAAATAAAAATGAAAACAAAATTCAAAACTTAATAGCAAGTCTTGATTATAAGATAATAGAAGGATTTGAAGTTGAAAAGTTTTCAAATATTAATACACCTGAGGAATATAAATATTTGGAGGAGATAAAATGAACAAATTAATAGCAATATGCACAAGCGAAAAAAAAGGTACTTCAAAAACTATGGTTGAAGAAGCTAATTTAATAGAGGACTTTGGTATAGAGAATGATGCCCATGCAGGTAAATGGCATAGACAAGTAAGTCTTTTAGCACTAGAAAAAATTGAAGACTTTAGAAATAAGGGAGCAGACGTTGATTTTGGAGCATTTGGAGAAAATTTAGTTGTAGAAGGTATAGAACTAAATAAGCTTCCAATAGGTCAAAAGATTAAGGTTGGAGAAACTGAACTTGAAGTGACTCAAATAGGGAAAAAGTGTCATGATAAGTGTGCGATATACTATCAAGTAGGTCAATGTATTATGCCTAGTAATGGAATATTCACAAAGGTACTAAAGGGTGGAAAAATAAAAGTTGGGGATGAGTGTATATTACTAGATTAAATAATGAAAGCTATAAATATTTTTATTTATAGCTTTTTTATATTAAATTAAGTATTAGGAAATAGTAGTTATGAAGCTAGTAATTATACAATAAATATCAGATAAATAATATGAAATTTATTGTAATAAAAGATTTATTTAAATTATATTTTCTTTTATAATAATCCTATATAGGAGGTATATATATGAATGAGTTATTTGATTTATTTAAGACATT
>NZ_HG529251.1 GCF_000499525.1 Faecalimicrobium dakarense
CCTATGCTAGAAAAAGAAGTAGTTGAACAAAGGCAGTGGACAACTAGTGAAGAGTTATTAGATTATTATGCAGTTGGCCAGGCTACACCAGGAATAATTGCAGTAAATACAGCAACATTTGTAGGTTACAAAGTAAGAGGTATAATAGGTGCATTTTTTGCAACTTTAGGAGTGGTATTTCCATCTCTTGTAATAATCTTAATAATAGCAAGTTTTTTACAAAACTTCGCACAGTATGAAATAGTAGGCCATGCTTTTTCAGGAGTTAGAGTCGCAGTAGCAGTATTGGTTTTAAATGCAATAATAAAACTTTTGAAAAACTCGGTAGTAGATAAAGTAGGAGTAGTAATTTTTTCTGGTACATTTATACTAGGTGCGCTTTTGAATATTTCACCTATCTACATAGTTGTAGGAGCGTCTGTATTGGGACTGATACTTAAGTTTAGGAGAGAAGAGGAATGATAATTACGTATATACAATTATTTTTTGAATTTTTAAAAACTGGATTATTCGCCATTGGTGGTGGACTTGCAACATTACCATTTTTATATGATATAGCTGAAAAATATACATGGTTTGATAAATCAATGCTTGCTGATATGATAGCAGTATCTCAATCAACGCCAGGGCCGTTAGGAATAAATATGGCAACTTATGCTGGATTTAATGCAGCGGGAATATTAGGAGCAATTATAGCTACATTTGGACTTGTGCTACCATCATTTGTAATAATAATTATAGTGGCTCATTTCCTAAAAAAGTTCAGAGAAAGTGAAGAAGTAAATGCAGTTTTTTATGGACTTAGACCGGCAGTAACAGGGCTTATAGCAATAGCAGGATTTGAGATATTAAAGTTATCAGTTATCACAGTAGATAAATTTTTAAAAACGAAAAATATTTTAAATATTTTTGATTATAAAGCGTTGATTTTATTTATAGTACTATTTGTTGTTTCTAATAAGCAGAAAAAACACCCTGCACTATATTTAGGAATAGGTGCAATAGTGGGTATAGTATTTGGACTTTAAATATGAAAGGAAAATTAAAGTGAATGAATTAATAGATTTATTAGATAAAGATATAAAAATATGTGAAGATACATTAAAAGCAAATGACTTTTTAGAGATGGTAATTATAATAGAAGAATTACATAATAAATATAAAAATGATATAGAAAAAATTTCTGAAATCGAAAAAGATGTAGTATGGAAATATAATAAAAATGATTTGCAAATTATAGAAGATAGCTTAAAAGAATACAAAGTAAAAACAATAAAAGAAGAAGATGAAAAAAATATAAATAAAAGAATAAAAAACTTTAGAGAAAAGATTGAAAACAGTGAGATATCAAATAAAGAGGAAATTTTAAATAAATTAGAGAGCATAGAAAGTATAAAAAATGAAGATATAGTTTTAGATGAAAAGTGGGATAAATTAAGAAGCTGTTTAACTTTTATACAAAATCAAAATAGACATATAGCAATAGGATTTTTAGAAATACTAGAATTTATAATTATAAATTAATAGGAGGAGATATGGAAGATATAATTATAGAAACAAATAGATTAATTCTACGCAAAATATCTAAAGATGATTATAGAGAAATTGCTAATATACTTCAAGATATTGAAGTAATGTATGCATGGGAAAAATCTTTTTCAGATGAAGAAGTTCAAGATTGGATAGATAAAAACTTAAAAAGATACAATAACGAAGGATACAGTTATTTTCTAGCTATAAATAAAGAAGATAATAAAGTTATAGGAGTAATGGGACCTTTAATCGAAAACATAGAAGGTGAAGAATTTATAGGAGTTGCATATATATTAAATAAAGATTCATGGGGAATGGGATATGCAACTGAAGGTGTAGATGCATGTATTGAATATGCATTTAACAAGCTTAATGCGAAAAAGGTTATAGCTCAAATAAGACCTAGCAATACTAATTCCTGTAATGTAGCAAAAAGATTGAATATGAAAATACAAGGAAAATTTATAAAAGTATATGATAATAAAAAAATGGAACATTTAATATACTCAATTGAACGTAATGATTATTTAAAAAATAGAGTAGATATATAATATCTACTCTATTAACATTTATTAAAAATAAATAATTATATTAAATAACTACTAGAAAATCCTCATAAGAAAACAAATGTAAATAAAAGTATAATAAATTTTAATTTAAACATAAAAACTCCTTTATATATTTAATATATTTAAATATTAAAAACCTTAAATTCATTCAAATTAACAGAATAAAGGTATACACATTAATAGTATTGAATATAATTTAAAATTATTAATTGGAGGGATATTATGATAAGGAAATTAAAGGAAGAAGATAGAAAAATAACAATGGACTTTGTAAGCAAGAAACCATCTATTAATTTATTTATAATAGGAGATATAGAAAATTTTGGATTTGATAGTGAATTCCAAGAGGTATGGGGAAGTTTTGATGAAAATAATAATATAGTTGGTGTATTGCTTAGATTTAATGAAAACTTTATACCATACTATGAAGATAGTAATGTAGATATTGATGGATTTAAAAAGATAATAGCCTCTCATAAAAATACTAAGTTAATATCAGGAGAGAAGAGTATAGTATCTGACTTTTATGATGTGTTTGAAAGTAAAAAAGAAAAGAATAGCTACTTTTGCGAAATGATAAATTCTAAAAAGTTATTATCTTGGGATGAAAATGTAAAAATAGCTTCTAAAAATGAAGCAAAAGGTGTGTATGATTTAATAGATACTATAGATGAATTTAAAGATACACCAAATACACCAATTAAAGATATTATAAGGAAAATAGAAGATAAAAGTGGGCGTATATATTACGTAGAAAATGATAATAAAGAAATAATAAGTGTAGCACAAACCACAGCAGAAAATACTAAGTTGGCAATGGTTGTAGGAGTTGCAACTAAAAAAGAGTATAGAAAGCAAGGATTAGTAAGTAAATGTTTATCTAGACTATGTAATGATCTGCTAAAAGAAGATAAAACACTTTGCTTATTTTACGACAACCCAAAAGCAGGTAAGATTTATCACGAAATAGGATTTGAGACTATTGGTAAATGGACTATGCTTATTAAAGAGGATTAATACTTTATTATCAAATATCAACAAATTATAACTACATACATTACATATAAATCGTTTTTGATAAAACAAAGAAAATTAGTATCTAATAAACTAGTACATAAATTATATACTAATTCAAAAAATTTGCAATGAAAACTATTATATGGTATTATGGTATATAAAATAGTATATTTTGCAGAAACTAAGAGTGAGACCGATGTGCTCACTCTTTTGTTTTAAATACTAAACTTACAACTGAATAGGAGGGAAGAACATGAAAAGATCGATAGAAGCTACAATAGAAGAAATAGTATCACCAATAACTGATGCTAAAGGATTTGAAATTGTAGATATAGAATATGTTAAAGAAGCTGGAGAGTATTATTTAAGAGTGTTCCTTGATAAAGAAGGAGGAATATCTTTAAATGATTGCGAAGCTGTTAGTAGAGAGTTAAGTGAAATACTAGATGTAAAAGATCCAATAAAGGATAACTACTTCTTAGAAGTATCTTCACCAGGACTTGATAGACCACTTAAAAAAGATAAAGACTTTGTAAGATACCAAGGTAGAGACGTTGAAATAAAATTATACAAGCCACTAAACGGTTCAAAGCAATTTGAAGGTGAATTAGTTGGATTAACGGAAGATAAAAACATAAAAGTTATAATAGATGAAAATGAAGTTGAGTTTAACAAAAAAGAAGTTGCACTTGTTAGACTTGCTATAAAGTTTTAGTGAGAATTTAACAGGGAGGAAAAACAAATGAATCACGAATTTATGGAAGCTTTAGACGAACTAGAAAAAGACAGAGGTATAGATAAAGAGATACTTATAGATACTATAGAACAAGCACTTTTAACTGCTTACAAGAAAAACTTTGGTTCAGCTCAAAATGTTAGAGTTGAGTTTGACAGAGAAAGAGGAGACGTTAAAGTATTCTCTCAAAGAGTAGTAGTTGATGAGTCTGACTTATATGACACTTTCTTAGAAATAGAACTTAAAGATGCTAGAGAAATAAGCCCAAATTATGAATTAGGAGATATAATAGAAAATGAAGTAACTCCTATGGACTTTGGAAGAATAGCTGCTCAAACTGCAAAGCAAGTTGTTGTTCAAAGAATAAGAGAAGCTGAAAGAGAAATAGTATACAAAGAGTTTATGGATAAAGAAAATGAAATAGTTACAGGTGAAGTAGCTAGAGTAAACAAAAATATAGTTTATGTAAATCTTGGAAGAATAGAAGCTGTAATGACTCAAACTGAGCAAATGCAAGGAGAGACTTATAAAGCTGGACAAAAGATTAAGGTTTACATATTAGAAGTAAAGAAAACAAATAAAGGGCCTCAAATAGTAGTATCTAGAAGTCATCCAGGTTTAGTTAAGAGATTATTTGAATTTGAAGTACCTGAAATATTTGAAGGTATAGTTCAAATAAAATCTATAGCTAGAGAAGCGGGATCTAGAACTAAGATGGCTGTTAAATCAATAGATGAAAAGATAGATCCAATTGGATCTTGTGTTGGACCTAAAGGTTCAAGAGTTAAAAATATAGTTGATGAGCTTGGAGACGAAAAAATAGATATAATAAACTATAGTGAAGATCCAGCTGAATTTATATCAGCTTCACTTAGTCCATCTAAAGTTGTGAGAGTTGACGTTAATGAAGAAGAAAAGTCTGCCTTAGTTGTAGTTCCTGATTACCAATTATCACTTGCAATAGGTAAAGAAGGTCAAAATGCAAGACTTGCTGCAAAACTTACTAACTGGAAGATAGACATAAAAAGCGAATCTCAAGCAAATGCAGAATAAGGAGGGATACCTTTGCAAAAAATAAAAAAAGTTCCTCAAAGAAAATGTATAGTTTGTCAAGAAAGAGAATCTAAAAAAGGATTAATGAGGATTGTTAAAAACAAAGAAGGTCAAATCTTCTTAGATCCAACTAAAAAGGCAAATGGTAGAGGTGCATATATCTGTAAAGATAGCGAATGTCTAAAAAAAGCTATAAAAACTAAAGCTTTAAATAAAGCATTTAAAATAGAGGTATCAAGTGAAGTTTATGAAAATTTACTTAAGGAGCTTGAATCTTATGAATAAGACTACTGAAGCAAAAATATATTCTTTATTAGGCCTTGCAATGCGTGCTGGCAAATTAGTCTCAGGAGATGATACAACGCTTACTGAACTAAAAAAAGGATACGTTAAGCTTGTAATAATAGCAGATGATGCATCAAATAATACACAAAAACTTTTTAAAGACAAGAGTTCTTTTAGAAGTGTACCATATATAAATTTCTCTACGAAATTACAACTAGGATTAGCTATAGGTAAGGCTCCAAGAGCTGTTCTTGGAATCAAAGATAGCGGATTTGCAAATAAATTAAAAGATTTAATGGAAGAACCAAAAATATAATAGGGGGTGATCTTGTGTCAAAAACAAGAGTATACCAAATCGCACAAGAGCTAAAAATGTCAAATGAAGATGTATTAGCTAAATTAAAAGAATTAGAAATAAATGCAGTGGATGAAAATTCTGAATTAGAAGAAGAAGAAGTTGAATTAGCTTTAGAGATACTAAAAGACGAGATAGCAGCTGCAAATGGAAACACTATAACAGTAAGTGGAAAGTTAACAGTCCAAGAGTTAGCTGAAAAATTAGATAAGTCTGCATCAGAAATAATAATGAAGCTTATGAAAATGGGAACAATGGCTACAATAAATCAAGAAATAAGCTTTGAAATAGCATCACTTGTTGCAAGTGAATGTGGATTTGAATTAGTTGAAGGATCAGCTAATGATGAAGAAGAGTTAGAAGCAATAGAAGCTTTAATAGATATAGAAGAAGATAAAGAAGAAGACTTAGTTAAAAGACCACCAGTTGTTACTGTAATGGGACACGTTGACCATGGTAAAACTTCTTTATTAGATGCTATAAGAAAAACTAATGTAACTTCAAGTGAAGCAGGAGGAATAACTCAACATATAGGTGCTTCTGAAGTTATGGTAAATGGAGAAAAAGTAGTATTCTTAGATACTCCAGGACATGAGGCTTTCACATCTATGAGAGCTAGAGGTGCACAAGTTACAGATATGGCAATATTAGTTGTTGCTGCAGATGATGGTATAATGCCTCAAACTGTAGAAGCTATAAACCATGCTAAAGCTGCTGAAGTACCGTTAATAGTTGCTATAAACAAAATAGATAAGCCAGGAGCAAACCAAGATAGAGTTAAGCAAGAATTAGCTGACCAAGGTTTACTTGTTGAAGACTGGGGTGGAGATGTTATATCAGTTCCGGTATCAGCATTAAAAGGTGAAGGTGTAGATACTTTACTTGAAATGGTATTATTAGTTTCTGAAATGGAAGAATTAAAAGCAAATCCTAACAAGAGAGCTGTTGGTACAGTTATAGAAGCAGAACTTGATAAAGGTAGAGGACCAGTTGCTACTATACTTGTTCAAGGTGGAACACTTAAAGTTGGAGATCCAATAGTTGCAGGCCTTGCTAGTGGTAAAGTAAGAGCAATGATAAACTCAAAAGGTAAAAGAGTTAAGACTGCTGGACCATCAACTGCTGTTGAAATATTAGGATTATCTGAAGTTCCACAAGGTGGAGACCAAGTTATTGCAGTTCCAAATGAAAAAGCTGCTAGAACTGTAGCTGAAAAGAGACAACAAATGGCTAGAGAAGAAATGTTAAAATCTAACCAAAGAATGAGTCTTGATGATTTCTTCAGCCAAATGGGAGATGCTGAAGTTAAAGAATTACCAATAGTTATAAAAGCAGACGTTCAAGGATCTGTTCAAGCTGTTAAGCAATCTTTAGAAAAATTATCAAATGAAGAGGTTGCAGTTAGAGTTATACATGGTGGTGTTGGAGCGATAAACGAATCAGACGTTATGCTTGCAACTGCATCTAATGCAATAATAATAG
The DNA here is from genome assembly GCF_000499525.1 of Faecalimicrobium dakarense. Classification (GTDB taxonomy): domain Bacteria; phylum Bacillota; class Clostridia; order Peptostreptococcales; family Peptostreptococcaceae; genus Faecalimicrobium; species Faecalimicrobium dakarense. The sequence goes on from NZ_HG529251.1 coordinate 7,031, forward strand.
GGTTTAACGTAAGACCAGTACCAGGTGCTGAAATGATAGCTAAAAAAGAAAATGTTGATGTAAGAAGTTACACAATAATATACAAAGCAATAGAAGATGTTCAAGCTGCTATGACTGGAATGCTTGACCCAGAATACAGAGATGAAGATACTGGTAAGGCTGAAGTTAGAGAAACATTCAAATTATCAGGTGTTGGTACAATAGCAGGATGCTATGTAACAACTGGTAAAATATTTAGAGGATCTAAAGTAAGAATAGTTAGAGACGGAATAATAATTCATGAAGGTCAATTAGCTGCTCTTAAGAGATTCAAAGATGACGTTAAAGAAGTTAATCATGGTTACGAATGTGGTATGAGTTTTGTTAATTACAATGACATAAAAGAAGGCGATGTAATAGAAGCATATATTACTAAAGAAGTAGAAAGAAAATTAAAATAGATGTAAAGAGGTCGATTTAAATGGCATCATATAACAGAACAAGAAGAATAGCTGAGGAAATAAGAAAAGTAGTAAGCACAATGCTTATAAGTGGAATAAAAGACCCTAGAATAACTTCTATGGTAAGTGTAACTGATGTTGAGGTTACAAATGACTTAAGTTATGCTTATGTATATGTAAGTATTTTAGGTGGAGACGAAGAATCTAGTTTAGTAGGGCTTAAGAGTGCAGTTAACTATATAAGAAGAGAAGTAAGCAAGAATGTAAAGCTTAGACATACTCCACAAATAATATTTAAAGTTGATGATTCTATTAAAAAAGGAATGTATATGTCTGATTTAATAAGAAAAGTCAATGAAAAAAATAACGAAGAATCTGTTGATAACACAGATGAAGAAAACAATGATAACTAATATTGATAATATTGTAGACTATATAAATGGAAGTAACGACTTTGTCGTTACTTCTCATATTAGTCCTGATGGAGATAATATTGGTTCAACTCTTGCAATGTACTACTCTTTAATAAAATTAGGAAAAAACGTTTCTTATATACTAGATGATACTCCCCCACTAAACCTAAGATTTTTAATCGAAGGTGTAAAGATACTGAAATCACAAGAAATAAATATGGAAAACTACAGTTTAATATCTCTTGACTGCGGAGATAGAAATAGAATATGTGTAGATGATAAAATAAAGGCAAATGCAAAGAAAATAATTTGTATTGACCACCATGCTAGCAATGATGCTTATGGTGATTTTAACTATATAGATGTTGATGCATCATCAACTTGTGAGCTAGTTTATAATGTATTAGTAAGATTTAGTGAAGTTAATAATATTGACTTAATAGATGAGAAGATTGCTACATGCCTTTATACAGGACTTGTAACAGATACAGGAAACTTCTCTTATTCAAATGCACATCCAAGTAGTTTTGATATGGCGAAAAATCTTTTATTAAAAAATGCTCAAAAAGAAACTATAATACAAAATGTTTTCCAAAGCAACCCATATAATTACTATAAATTATTAGGAGAAGCTTTAAATACATTAGATATAGTTGATGAAAAAGTAGCTTGTATGAATATTACTAAAGAAATGCTAAAAAGAAATGTAATAAGTTTTAACGACGTAGATGGAATAACTTCATACACTAGAGATATAGAGGGTGTAGAAGTTGGTATACTTCTTAAAGAAAAGAAAGAAAATGAAGTAAAAGTCAGTTTAAGAGCTAAAAGCTATGTGGATGTAAGTTCTATAGCAAAAAAATTCGGTGGTGGTGGCCATGTGAGAGCTGCTGGATGCACTATTTATGATAGTGTTGAAAATGCAAAGAAAAAAGTATTAGAAGAAGTATTAAAATCAATCTAGGGTGATGCATATGAACAAAATAGTAAATATAATAAAGCCTACAGGGATGACATCCCATGATGTTGTAAGTGCTGTAAGGAAAATTTTAAACATAAAAAAGGTTGGACATACAGGTACCCTTGATCCAGATGCATCAGGGGTATTACCTATATGTATAGGAAAAGCTACAAAGGTAAGTGAGCTTATATTAAATAAGGATAAATCTTACATCTGTGAATTAACACTTGGTATAAATACAGATACTTATGACTCTTCAGGAGAAATATTAGAAAAGTTTAATGTAAATGTAACTGAAGATGAAATAGAAAAAGCCTTTGATAGGCAAAGAGGAGAAATAGATCAACTGCCTCCTATTTACTCTGCGCTAAAAGTAAATGGAAAAAGAATGTGTGACTTAGTTAGAAGTGGAAGAGCTGATGAGGTAGTTTTAAAGTCTAGACCTGTTAATATAAAAGAACTTAAGGTATTAAGTGTAAACAATAATAAAATAATGTTTTATGTAGTATGTTCTAAAGGAACTTATGTAAGAAGTATTTGTTATGATATAGGAAAAGAATTAGGGTGTGGAGGACATATGTCTTTCTTACTTAGAACATCATCAGGTAAGTTTGACCTTGAAAATGGCATAACACTAGAACAACTAAGAGAATTTAAAGAAAATAATACTTTAGACAAACATCTATATGATATAGACTATGTATTGTCTAACTTTAACCATGTAGTAATAAATCCAAATGCTTATAAATACTACGTTAATGGTGGAGTTATAGATGAAAGAAGATTTATAGAAAAAGGTTTTAAAGAAGAAGATGAAATAGTAAGGGTTTATTGTGAAGGCGAGTTTTTGGGTACAGGTCAATTAAGCAAAACAGATAGCACTATAAATTTAAAAAGTGATAAATTATTTATAGTATAGAAAACATAACTTTAGTGGGGAAATCATTATGATTACTATAAAATCTATAAAAGAAATAGTAAATATAAAAAAAAGTGTTGTCACTATAGGTAACTTTGATGGTTTACATAAAGGTCACCAAGTATTAATAAAAAAAGCAGTAAAATCTGCTAAAAAAAGGAATATAGAAAGTGTAGTATTTACTTTTGAAAATCATCCAGCAAATTATTTTGCTAAAACTCCTATAAAAAATGTTATTACAAATGAAGAAAAGATAAAAAGGTTAAAAGATTTTGGCGTGGATTATGTAATAAGCATACCATTTGATGAATATATGACTAAAATATCAGCTCTTGAATTTGTAAAAGGTATATTACTAGATAAATTAGGAGCTAAAAAAATAATAGTTGGACATGATTTCACATTTGCTAAAAATAAAGAAGGGGATACTAAGGTACTAAAAGAATTATCAGATAAGTATGGATTTGAAGTAGAAGTAATCATGCCTATAAAGGTAAATGATATAAGAGTGAGCAGTACATATATTAGAAATTTAGTGGCTCAAGGAAGTGTATGTAGCGTGAAAGAATATTTAGGGTATAACTGCGAAATAAAAGGCAATGTAATCAAATGTAAACAACTTGGAAGGACAATAGGATTTCCAACAGCTAATATAGAAGTTGATAAAAATACACTTATTCCTAAAAATGGTATATATGCAACTAAAGTGCACATTGGTGAAAAAGTATATTATGGAGCAACGAATATTGGCTATAATCCTACTGTAAATGGAGAAAAATTGTCAATAGAAACTAATATATTAGATTTCAATGATGATATATACGGAAAAGATATTAAGGTTGAATTTTTAGAAAGAATAAGAGATGAAAAGAAATTTTCATCACTAGATGAGCTAAAAAAGCAACTAAAAAAAGATACTGACTATATTTTCAAAAAGTATATTTGCAAAAATAAATAATATATGATAATATAGACAAGTAAATTAACCTTTACTCGGCATTTAATTACTCCAATTAGTGCTTAGTAATAGGCGATTATAATAATAAATGGAGGTACAACACGATGAACAAAACTGAAATAATCAAAGAGTTTGGAAGAAAAGAAGGAGATACTGGTTCTCCAGAAGTACAAATAGCTTTATTAACAGCTAGAATAAATGAATTAAACGGTCACTTAAAGACTCACAAAAAAGACCACCACTCAAGAAGAGGTCTATTAAAGATGGTTGGTAGAAGAAGAAACTTATTAGGATACTTAAAAGAAAATGACTTAGAAGGATACAGAGCGTTAATAGCTAAGTTAGGATTAAGAAAATAATAATTTCTTTATTATAAAGATTTCGTAAGAAATAACCTATTATGTAATTTTAAAGATTACTATATAGGTTATTTTTTTATTAAATACATTAATACCACTAAGGAAATACTATATATTAAAGTTATAAAATACATAAAATAGGAGCCATTTTTAATATGGGGAAAATACTAATAGTTTCAAGTACTATTGTAGTGATGCTATCTATTGTAGTGAGTAATAGAAAAGATAATAAAAGATTAATAAAATCTATATACCAAACACTTAAAGAAATCAATAAAACATATAAAGAAATCTTTACAGAGGGAAGCACGTTTATAAAGATTATGCACGGTGGAATATTCATTATTTCAGAAATCTCAGTAATATTTATGATTATAAAATCAGTAACACAGTACTCATTAACAAAGCAAACATTAGTACACTATTTATTTTCACTAGGATGTATAGGATTAGCTTTATTAATACTTCACTTGTCTATAGGATATATATTACTGATAACTACTGGTATACAAAAATTTATAGGTGATGTAGAAGATAAAGACTTAAAAGGTAAATTATTATTAAGTTATTTTATATTAAGTGTATATTTTACTGTATTTTTATTTGACCCAATACAGTTTGAAGGCATTGATACTATTGCATTAATTGGATTAGCTATATCATATATAGTAAACTTAAAAATACTTATTAAATTAATAAAAAATCCTATGCATATAAAAAGTAAAATAAAAATATAATTTCAAGTATAACTATAATTTCAATATTATTATTACTTATGATTATATTAAATTTATTTTTAGCTACATGTTTAATAAATCAAATTTATCCACAATCATTCTCGAATGTATCTAGCAATTTTGATTTATTTTACTACACAATAGTTACATTTACAACTGTAGGGTATGGAGATATAACACCATTAACAGTTCCTGCAAAGCTAATAAGTATAATAACTTCTATTACAAGTGTAGTTTGTATTACTATATTCTTAAGTAGTATATTATCATATAAAGAGTCATAATTTATAAATGTATTATAATAAGTAAATAGAAAACAATCACTTATTTTCGCAAAATTAAGTTTATATATAATAAATTTAGAGTATAATTTTATTGAATATAAAAGGTAAATGCAATATAAATATAGAAATTAGAAATTTGTGTAAATTCTATAAAAGTAATATAATATTCAAGTATAGTAGGAGGGGATTGATTATGAAAATAAAATTAATATGTGATAGTTTATGCGATGTTCCTAGTGAATTAGTAGAAAAGTATAATATAGATATAATACCTTTAAATATTATAATAGGAGATAATGAATACAAAGAAGGCGTAGATATTACTAATGATGAATTCTATAGAAGAATGAAGGAAGAAAAAGTAGTTCCTAAGACTTCTCAAGCCACATACATACAATTCAAAGAGGCTTTTGATAAATATGTAGGAGAATACCCTATAGTTTGTATAACTGGTTCATCAAAGTCTTCTGGAACTTATCAAAGTGCAGTAATGGCTAAAAATGACACTGAAGGTGATGTACATGTATTTGATACACTTACACTTTCATTAGGAAGTGCTCAGTTTGTAGTAAAAGCTTGTGAGTTAATTGAAAATAACAGTGATATTACTGCAAAAGAAATCGTAGATGAATTAGAACACTTAAGAAGTAGTGTAAGATTATACTTCTTACCAGATACTTTAGAGTACTTACAAAGAAGTGGTAGAGCATCTCTTGCAACAGCAACTATAGGCCAAATGTTAAATATAAGACCTTTATTTACAGTTGAAGATGCAAAAATATTTATACTAACAAAGATAAGAGGTAAAAAGCACATTGTACATACTATGGTTGATACTTTAATAGAACAATACGATACATTAGAAGATAAAAATATAATAATTGGGTGTGGAGCAAATTTAGGTGACTTTGAAACTCTTAAAAAAGAAGTTGAAGATAGAATAAAATGTAAAAATATTTACTTTACAAGAGGTGGAGCATGTATTTGTTCTCATACAGGACCAGATATATTAGCAATTAGCTGTTCAAACTAGAAAATGATTAAATTTAAAGGAAACAGTAAATAATAAATTAGACTAAAATGTATTATGATTCGTTTTGTATCTCAAAAATTCACAAGCATAGACTAGTATATGAGTTTTATGTTGTTAAATTATAGTATTTTTGATAAGATAATAAATAGAACTATAAATTCGGTTTTAAGCGACTGTGTCGGCGATATGAGCGAAGCGAATTTAATAAAGAGGAGGTACAAGCATTAATGTTTGAACATAAAATTTTCAAAATGGATTTTGCAGGAAGAGAACTTTCTGTTGAAATAGGAAAAATAGCTCAGTTAGCTAGTGGTAGTGCAATACTTACATACGGCGAAACTATGGTTATGGTTAATACTTCAAAATCAGCGCAACCAAGAGATGGAATAGATTTTTTCCCTCTAAGTGTTGATTATGAAGAAAAATTATATTCAGTTGGTAAAATACCAGGTGGATTCTTAAAGAGAGAAGGAAAGCCTTCAGAAAAGGCAGTTCTTACTTCAAGACTTATAGATAGACCGATAAGACCATTATTCCCTAAAGGATTTAGAAATGATGTACAAGTAGTTGCTACAGTTTTATCAGTAGACCCAGATTGTACTCCTGATATAGTAGCAATGATAGGTTCATCTGTTGCACTTTCAATATCGGAAATACCATTTAATGGGCCTACAGGTTCGGTTTTAGTAGGTTTAGTTGATGGTGCATTTGTTGTTAACCCAACTGCTGAAGAAAGAGAAAAAAGTACTATGCACTTAGTAGTATCAGGAACTAAAGATGCTATAATGATGGTTGAAGCTGGTGGAGAAGAAATACCAGATACATTAATGCTTGAAGCTATATTATTTGCACATGAAGAAATAAAGAAAGTTGTAGCTTTCATAGAAGAAATAGTTGCAGCTGTTGGAAAAGAGAAGATAGAAGTATCTCTTTTCAAAATAGATGAAGAAGTTGAAAAAGCTGTTCGTGAATTTGCAACTGCTGATATGAAAGAAGCAGTTAAAACTATAGAAAAGCTTGAAAGAATGGAAAAAATGGATGCTGTTAAAGAAGCAACATTTGAGAAATTTGAAGATTTATTAGAAGAGTATTCAACTGATATAGAAGATACTCTACAAGCTATAATCAAAGAAGAAGTTAGAAAACTTATAGTTCATGAAAATGTAAGACCAGATAACAGAAAGCCAGATGAAATAAGACCAATATGGTGTGACAATGGATTTATACCAAGAGCTCATGGTTCTGGACTTTTCACAAGAGGTCAAACTCAAGTTATGTCAATAGCAACACTAGGTTCAATTAGTGAAGCTCAAATATTAGATGGACTTGATGATGAAGAAAACAAGAGATATATGCATCACTATAACTTCCCTGCATATAGTGTTGGTGAAGCTAGACCATCAAGAGGACCAGGAAGAAGAGAAATAGGTCATGGTGCATTAGCAGAGCGTGCTTTAGTGCCAGTACTTCCTTCTCAAGAAGAATTCCCTTATGCAATAAGAGTTGTTTCTGAAGTATTAAGTTCGAATGGTTCAACTTCTCAAGGTAGTGTATGTGGTTCTACATTATCACTTTTAGATGCAGGTGTTCCATTAAAAGATATGGTTGCAGGTATAGCAATGGGTCTTATAAAGCATGATGATAAAGTTGCAGTATTATCAGATATACAAGGTATGGAAGACCATTTAGGAGATATGGACTTTAAAGTTGCAGGAACTGAAAAAGGTATAACTGCTATACAAATGGATATAAAAATAGCTGGTATAGATGAATCAGTTTTAAGAGAAGCTTTAACTCAAGCTAAAATTGGTAGAATTCATATATTAAACGAAATGAAGAAAACTATAGATGCTCCAAAGCCAGAGTTATCTAGATATGCTCCTAAAATAATAACAATGAGCATAAAGCCAGATAAGATAAAAGATGTTATAGGACCAGGTGGAAAAGTTATAACAAAGATAATAGATGAGACTGGTGTTAAAATAGACATCGAACAAACTGGAGATGTATTCATAGCAGGAGTAGATCCTGAAATGTTAGCACTTGCACAAAAGCGTATAGCAGATATAGTTGCTGAAGCTGAAGTTGGTCAAACTTATACTGGTAAAGTATCGAGAATAATGAACTTCGGTGCATTTATTGAAATACTTCCAGGAAAAGAAGGATTACTTCACATATCTCACATAGCACACGAAAGAGTAGCTAAAGTTGAAGATGTATTAAACATTGGAGATGAAGTAACAGTTAAAGTTACTGAAATAGATGAAAAAGGAAGAGTTAATTTATCTAGAAAAGTACTTTTACCTAAGCCTGAAAAAGCTGAGAAAAAAGAAGATAAGTAATATAGATTAAAGACGAGAGTTTACTCTCGTCTTTTTTTGCGTATAAGGATACTACATTTTATCTGGTTTGTAGATAAATATAATTCGAAGAAAAATATATTATAAATTATTGACTTTATTTGCCTATATCATATATAATGATTATAGAAAATGAAACATTGTTCCGAAATACGGAACGAATAAGGAGAGGGGTTATTGATATGGATATAAGATATGCGAATCATCCAGTTGATTCAAAAAAATATGGAACACAAGAATTAAGAGAACATTATTTAAAAGAAGAAATATTTACACCAAATTCTATTGGTTTAACATATAGTCATGTAGATAGAATAATCTTTGGTGGAGCTATGCCAACAAGTGAAACACTAAGCCTAGTTGCAGGAAAAGAGATGGGTGTTGAGTTCTTCCTACAAAGAAGAGAAATGGGAGTTATAAACGTAGGAGAAGATGGTGTAATAGTATTAGATGGTGTTGAATACGAAATGAAAAAACATGATGGTATTTACATAGGTATGGGAATTAAAGAAATTCTATTTAAATCTAAAAACGTAGAAAATCCAGCTAAGTTTTATATAAACTCAGTACCAGCACATAAGGAATATCCAGTAGTCAAAATAAATATAGAGGATGCAAGACCAGTTAGATTAGGAGAAAATGAAAACTTAAATAAAAGAACTATATACCAATATGTTCATCCAAATGTATGTCAAAGTTGCCAATTGTTAATGGGTATGACAATGTTAGAGCCTAATAATGTATGGAATACTATGCCGTGTCATACACATGAAAGAAGAATGGAAGTATACTTCTATTTTGATATGAAAGAAGATACAAGAGTAATCCATTTAATGGGAGAACCTACAGAGACAAGACATTTAGTAGTTAAGAATGAGCAAGCGCTAATATCTCCGAGTTGGTCAATACACTCAGGAGTAGGAACAAGTAATTATACATTTATATGGGGAATGTGTGGAGAGAATCAAACATTTGATGATATGGACCATGTAAAAATGTCAGACATAAAATAAAAATAAAAAGGGCTAAAGGAGAATATATTATGGGATGTTTAAATGATTTTTCAATGGACTTTTTCTCATTAGAAGGAAAAGTAGCGATGGTAACAGGTGGAAATACAGGACTAGGCCAAGGATATGTAGTTGCTTTAGCAAAAGCCGGAGCTGATTTAGTAATTCCAACTTATAATAGAGATTGGGATGAAACTAGAGAATTAGTAGAAAACTTAGGTAGGAAAGTTCATTTTGTTCAAGGTGATTTAACAAAGGCTGAAGATAGAGAAAACGTTATTAAAGAGGCGATAGAAGCTTTTGGTAGAATAGATATACTAGTAAATAATGCAGGAACTATAAAAAGAGCACCTCTTCTTGAGTACAAAGAGCAAGACTGGGAAGCTGTAATGAATATAAACTTAAATTCAGTGTATTACTTAAGCCAAAAAGTTGCTAAAATTATGGCTGAAAATGGTGGAGGGAAAATAATAAACATAGCATCTATGTTATCTTTCCAAGGTGGTAAATTTGTACCGCCATACACAGCAAGTAAGCACGGTGTAGCAGGATTGACTAAGGCATTTGCAAATGAATTAGCAGATAAAAATATACAAATAAATGCGATAGCACCAGGATATATAGCAACTGCTAATACTGCACCAATAAGAGAAGATGAGAAAAGAAATGACGAAATATTATCAAGAATACCAACAGGAAAATGGGGTAAACCATTTGACTTAATGGGAACAGTTGTATTCTTATCTAGTAAAGCATCTGACTATATAAACGGAACTATATTAGCTGTTGATGGTGGATGGCTAGTAAGATAATTCTATATTAGAATCAAAGAACTATACTCATACAAAGTCTAAAGAGTATAGTTTCTTTGTATTTCATAAATAAGGGGACTTTATAATGAATAACTGTAATTTACAAAGTGATATTAGAAATTATTGTAATTTAAATGTATATGTAAATATGAATGAGATAGATGAAATAGCAAAATATTGCAATGAAAAGTTTCGATATGAAGTACAAGAGGTAGTAAGAATAGCTGATAATGTTTCTAATAAGGTATTTAAATTTGAATGGAAGTGGGATATGGAGAGGACTTTTATACCATATTCATTTGAAGAAGATATAATCTGGGATAAAACTCCTAATAATGACCCCGAGTGGATTTTTATGTTAAACAGGCATAGATATTGGATTACTTTGGGGCAAGCTTATGTACTTACCAAAGATGAAAAATATGCAAAAGTATTTGTGGAGCAAATAAGTCACTGGATAAAAAATGTAAGACCTATTAAAGGTACAGATAAAACAACATGGAGGACTATTGATACAGGTATAAGATGTGAGAACTGGATAAAGGCATATTCTTACTTTAAAAGTAGTAAATATGTGACTCAAGAATTTAGCGAAATCTTTGTTAAATCATTAAAAGAGCATATAGAGTACCTAGAGAAAAATTATAAAGAATCAGGAAAATTAAGTAATTGGGGTGTTTTAGAAAGTTATGGTTTATTAGTAGCTTCTGCATTTTTAGATAATTTAATCGAAGATAATTATTACATAAATTTATCAATAGAAAGATTAAAAGAACAAATAAATCTTCAAGTTATGAATGATGGTATGCATTGGGAACAATCACCAATGTATTTAAATGAAGTACTTCATTGCTGTTTAGGTACTTTAATAGTATGCAAAAATAATAATATACCATTGCATAAAGATATATATGAGAAAACTAAAAAATTAGCTTATGCTAATTTATATATGAAAAAGCCAAATCATACTCAAGTGTGCCAAAGTGATAGTGATGATACTGACTTAAGGGATATGATTACTAAATCTGCGTATCTATTTAGTGATGAAGTATTAAAATTTGGTGGATATAAAGAAATCGATTTTGAAAGTATATGGGATTTGGGATACAAATCTATACAAGAGTATGAAGCTATAAACACTACAGAGCCTAAACATACATCATATGCTTTTGAAGACAGTGGGAATTATTATATGAGATCTGGATGGAAAAATGATGATAATTATATGTATTTTCATTGTGGAACTCTAGGTAGTGGCCATGGCCATGCTGATTTATTACATGTCAGTATATATGCAAATGAAGAAGATTACCTAATAGATCCGGGTAGATATACTTATATAGAAGGGGACAGAAGAAGAGAATATTTAAAAGGTTGTATTGCTCATAATACAACTACTGTTGATAATATAGATTTTACAGTATTAGATGGATCTTGGGGATATAAAAAAGTAGCAACTCCTATAAAACAGCCTTTTATAACTAAGGATAACTTTGATTACTGTGAGGGATCACATTTAGGTTATATAGATAAAGGTATATTTACAAATAGAAAAATAATTTATATAAAGCCTAATATATGGTTATTAGTAGATGAATTCTATGGAGAAGGAGAACATGATTATAAACAGTTCTTCCATTTTGCTAGTGACGCGTACTTAGAAAATAATAAGACTATATGCAAAGGTAAAAATGGTAATTTAACATTACATCATTTAAACGCCTTAGAAAGAGAGATAAAAAAACACCAGTATCTTATTACTATAATAAGTTAGAAAATCAAGATACATTAATAACAAGTTATAAAAATACAGGGTTTACATCAATAATAACTGTTATTTCAGCAAATTGTGGGAAAAAAGATGTATCTGTTGAAAAAATAAGAGTTATAAATTGTAATGGAAGGATATTAGAAGAATCAGAAGCTGAGGCTATAAAAATATCAACTAAAGATGAAGTTTACACAGTTTTAATTTGCCATAATGAAATATTTAAAGGTAAAAAATTATTAAAAGTAAATGGTCATGATGTTTACGGTAAAGTTGTTCTAATAAGTGAGATAAAAGGAAAGGTAACTAAAGAAGTTATAAAATATTAAATATAAAGGGGGACTCATTATGAAAAAATTAAAGGTTTTAAATACATTAGAAAAATGCGGAGTTGTTGCAGTGGTACGTGGCAACACTAAAGAAGTGGGCATTAAAATATCTAAAGCTTGTATAGATGGAAATGTAGGCGCTATAGAAGTAACTTATACTAATAAGTTTGCAAATGATATAATACGTGAACTAGACGAAATATATGGAGATTATGATGATGTGGTAATAGGTGCGGGAACTGTATTAGATGAAGAAACAGCAAGACTTGCTATATTAGCAGGGGCTAAATATGTAGTAT
>NZ_HG529252.1 GCF_000499525.1 Faecalimicrobium dakarense
CTAAATATGTAGTATCTCCATCTTTTAATGAAGAAACAGCAAAACTTTGTAATAGATATATGGTGCCATATATACCTGGAGTAATGACAATAAATGAAATAATAAAAGCCCATGAAAATGGAGTTGATATAGTTAAAATATTTCCAGGAAGTGCATTTGGGCCGGGATACATAGGTGCGATTAAAGGCCCTCTTCCTCATGCAAGTGCAATGGTAACAGGTGGAGTTAATTTAGATAATATAGATATATGGGCTAAGGCTGGAGTAGATTTAGTTGGAATAGGTGGAGAATTAAATAAGCTTGGAGAAGTAGATAAATTTGAAGATATAACATCGGTTTGTAAACAATACGTGGAAAAATTTAAGGAAGCAAGAGGATATTAGGATGAGAGTAGCTGGATTTGGGGAAATAATGCTTAGGCTATCTACAGATAAAGGCATGATGCTTTCAAATGCTAATAATTTAAATGTCAATTATGGTGGAGGAGAGGCTAATGTATTAATATCTTTATCTAAATTTGGAATGGATACAAGAGCGATAACTAAAGTTTCAAATGATGAAATAGGTGAGGCTATAATTGATTATTTAAGTAGCAAAAAAGTTGAAACTAAATTTATATCCAAAAGTGATAAAAGAACAGGAATTTACTTTTTACAAAAAGGTAGCGGAAATAGAACATCAAAAGTTATTTATGATCGTGATGACTCAGCATTTAATAATATGAAAGTCGAAGATTTAGACATAGAGAAAGTATTAAATGGGGTGGATGTATTCCATTTTTCAGGAGTGACTTTAGCTCTTTCTGAAAACCTAAGAAAATTAACTTTAAATATATTAAAGTATTGCAAAGAAAATAATATAATAGTAAGCTATGATTCTAACTATAGAGCGAAGCTATGGTCACTAGAAGAAGCTAGTAAAGCTACTTTTGAGATATTACCATATGTAAATATACTATCAGCAGGAATATTAGATGCAGAAAACATTTTATATATGAGCTGTGAATACATAGATAAGTATGAAAAATTAAAATACTATTACGGTGAAATAATAAATTTATACCCTAACATAAGGCATATTTTTTCTTCAATAAGAGAAAATCAATCTGTATCTGTAAATACATTACAATGTAATTATTATAGTAATAATAATTTGTATTCTTCTAAGGCTTATATTATAGATGATATAGTAGATAGAGTTGGAGGGGGAGATGCATTAACAGCAGGGGTTCTTTATGGGATTTTAAACAATAAAAAACCAGAATATATTACGGAGTTTGCAACTTCAGCATCTGTATTAAAACATAGTATAAAAGGTGATGCTAATCTAGTATCTATAGAAGAAGTTGAAACTCTAATGAATTATGGTGTTGGGAAAATATTAAGATAATAAAAAGGGATGTCCTAAAATAGAAATTCAATGTTTAATTAGAATTCTATTTCAAGATATCCTTTTTATTTTAAATATAATAGATTAAAGATACTTAATTGTATCACTTATTTCTTTAGAAACCTTACCAAGAGGTTCTTTTAAAGCAATGAGATCTTCAATTGTTGAATATATAATTAATCCAGTAACACTCATAGCTAATTCTATCTTGCCACCATTACCGTATATAGGCATAGATATACAAATTATTCCTGAGTCATACTCATGTTTATCAAGAGCATACCCTTTTTCTCTTACTTCATGTATTTCTTCTATAAATTCATCTATATTTTTTATTGTTCTTTCTGTGTGAATTTTAAAATCAACATCTTTCATTATCTCTCTAATTTCTTCATCACTATAACTAGAAAGCAATAATTTACCGGCTGCAGTACAATAGCAAGGAGCTTTTTTACCAACTTTTGATGACATCACAAATGTCTTATTTGAATTGGTAGGCTCTATCTTATCTAAGTATATGATATTAGTACACGTATCATCTAATATAGAAAGATGAACTGTTGCATCAACTTTATCTGCAAAATGGCTAATAATAGGTCTTGAGACTTTAAAAATATCCATATTATTACTTACACAGCTAGATAAGTATAATAGTTTGTATCCAAGATAGTATTGGTCTGTGTTTTTTGATTGAGTGACAAAATCTCTAGATTTTAATGTTGAAATTAATCTGTGTACAGTTGCTTTACTTAATCCAAGAGATTTAGAAATCTCCGTAATTCCGGCTCCATTAGGATACTCAGCTAAAGATTCTAGTATGCTAAGGGCTCTATCAACTGATTGGACTAAATTATTATCGTTCATTATCTATCCCCTTAAAAAAAATTATTTATATTACTAAGATATACTATATAAGATTTTTTTTAAAGAGTAAAGTTGTAAAATAGGTAAAAAGAAAAGATTGGTAATAAAACAACAAAAAAAATATTCAAAGTAATTGACAATAGTTTGGAAATTATTTATAATAAATTTAAGAAAAACGAAACAGTATTCCGTAATACGAAACAGTCAGAGTGGTTTAATTTTACAGTATGGAGGTAAAGTATGATCAAAGAAATCAACATTGAAAAAATAGATAAACAACATCTATTTAAGGAAAACGATTTTGTAACGAAGTCAGAAGTTAAATCAGCAATAGAAGAGTGTATTAAAAGAATTGAAAAGAACATTGATAAATTTGGAGAAATGTATCCAACTCCAGCTACATTTGGGAACAAATACAAAATCATAGAAAACATAGAGTGGACTACAGGATTTTGGACAGGTATGCTTTGGCTAGCATATGAATATACAAATGATGAAAAATTTAAAAACTTAGCTAACAAAAATGTTGATTCATTTAAATATAGAATTGACAACAATATAGAAGTAGACCATCATGACATGGGATTTTTATATAGCTTATCTTGTGTATCATCATACAAATTAACTGGGAATGAAAATGCAAAAGAAGCAGCTATAAAAGCGGCAGACAAATTAATAGGAAGATACCAAGAGACAGGTCAATTTATACAAGCATGGGGAGAGTTAGGAGCTAAAGATAATTATAGACTGATAATAGACTGTTTATTAAATATACCTTTGCTTTACTGGGCTCACAGTGTTACTGGTAATAAAACGTATTATGATATAGCGTATAAGCACTATACTACATCTTGTAATAATGTTGTAAGAGATGATGCATCAGCGTTTCATACATTCTACTTTGATAATGAAACAGGAGAGCCACTAAAGGGAGTAACAAGACAAGGGTTTAGCGATACATCTTCTTGGGCAAGAGGGCAAGCATGGGGAGTATATGGGTTACCTTTAAACTATAGATACACTAAAGATGAAGAATGTTTTAGATTATACAAAGGAGTTACGAATTATTTCTTAAATCGTCTTCCTAAGGATAACGTTTGTTTCTGGGATTTAATCTTTAATGATGGTGATGACCAATCAAGAGATTCATCAGCAGCAGCTATTGCAATATGTGGTATGCATGAGATGAACAAATATTTACCAGAAGTAGATGAAGATAAAGAAACTTACAAGTATGCAATGCACACAATATTAAGATCGTTAATCAATAATTATGCTACAAAAGAAAATGATGATGTAGATACATTATTACTTCACGGTGTTTACTCATGGCATTCAGGAAAAGGTGTTGATGAGGGTAACATTTGGGGAGATTATTTCTATCTAGAAGCGTTAATAAGATTCTATAAAGACTGGGAATTATATTGGTAATAAAAATAAAAAAATATAAAATAAGGGGTGTTTATTATGGGTGTACCGGATATAAAAATGATGAGAATTGATGAAAGATTAATACATGGACAAGGTCAAATGTGGCTAAGTGCATTAGGAGCTAACTTAGTAATAGTAGCAGATGATGAAGCAAGCACTAATAAAATGCAACAAACATTAATGAAAACAGTAGTACCGGCATCAGTAGGGATGAGATTTTTCTCTATAGCAAAAACTTGTGAAATAATACATAAGGCAGCACCACACCAAAAAATATTTATAGTATGCAAAAGTCCAGAATCGGCACTTAAATTAGTTGATGGAGGAGTACCTATAAAAGAAATAAATATAGGTAATATACATAATCAGGATGGAAAAGAAAAGATAACTAGATCTATATACTTAGGTGAAGATGATAAAAATGCATTAAGAACGTTAAGAGATAAGTATAGTGTTAAATTTAATACTAAAACAACTCCAATTGGTGGAGATGGAGCTGTAGAAGTAGATATAAACAATTATTTATAAAATTTAAATATTAGGGGGGAAAACAATGGAAATCGGAATATTCCAGTGTGTACTTATTGGTTTATGGACAGGAATTTGTTTGGGCGGTCAGTTATTAGGAATATATACTAATCGTTCGTTAGTGTTAGCAACAGGAGTAGGTTTAATATTAGGAGATTTACCAACTGCATTAGCAATGGGTGCAGTTTCAGAAATAGCATTTATGGGATTTGGAGTTGGAGCAGGTGGTACAGTTCCTCCTAACCAACTAGGGCCTGGTATAGTGGGTACTTTAATGGCTATAACATTAAAGTCTTCAGGAATGAACCCAGAAACAGCTCTTGCACTATCAATGCCATTTGCAGTAGCATTCCAATTTATAATAACAGCTACTTATACAGGTATGGCAGGTATACCAACAGCAGCAAAAAAAGCTCTAGAAGCAAAGCAATTTAAGAAATTTAGTTTCCTATCCCATTTATCATTTTGGGCATTTGTAGTAGTAGGATTTATAATAGGGTTTGCAGCAGCGTTTAGTGTTGAAGGAGCTCAAAATTTGATAAGTATGATTCCAGCTTGGATAATAGATGGTTTTTCTGTAGCAGGTAGAATGTTACCAGCAATAGGGTTTGCGATGATACTTAATGTTATGGTTAAAAAAGAATATACAGCCTTTGTTGTATTAGGATTTGTAGCAATTACATTCTTCCAGCTACCAGTTATAGGTGTAGCATTCTTAGCATTAGTATTTGCGCTATATGATTATCATAATAAACCTGCATTAGTAGGAATAAATCAAGTAAGAAGCTCAGAGGAGGATTACTCAGATGGAATCTAAAAAAAAACCAGTATTAAAACTAAAAGATTATTTAATAGTAGCATTTAGATCATTTTTCTTACAGTCAGCTTTTAACTACGGAAATTATCAAGGACTAGGATATGCTAACGTTATGTTACCAGCGTTAAAGAAGATATATGCAAACAATGAAGAACAATTAAAACAATCTGCAATTGAAAATATAGAGTTCTTTAACTCAAACCCTCAGACATTACCATTTATAACTAGTATACATTTAGCGTTGTTAGATAATGGTGAAAGTGCAGAAAATGCTCGTTCAATTAAAATGGCTCTAATGGGACCTTTATCAGGTATAGGTGACTCATTTTTTCAATTTGGTTTAGCTCCATTATTCTCAAGTATAGGTGCAGGTTTAGCTGCAGAAGGATTGATATTAGGACCAATATTATTTTTTATAGGAATAAATGCATCTTTAATAACAACTAAGGTTTTAACTGGATACTATGGTTATAAACTAGGTACTGAGTATATAGAGTCATTAAGTGATAAGATGGCAAGTATCTCTAGATTAGCAGCTATAGTTGGTATAACAGTAGTATCAGGGCTTGCAGTATCATTTGTAAAAATTACTATACCACTTAAGTATGCAGCAACTTTACCAGATGGATCTGTTAACGAAATAGCTTTTCAAACAATATTAGATAAAATAACACCAAACTTATTACCAGCACTATTTACACTATTTATATTCTACCTAGTAAGAAATAAAAAGTGGAATGTATATCAATTATTAGCTTTAACACTAGCTATAGGTATGATCGGATCAATAGTAGGAGTAATAGCATAAGAAGGAGTACAGTATGTATAATATATTAATAGTAGGACACGGAAATTTCGCAACAGGTATGAAGTCGGCATTTGATTTATTACTAGGAGAGAGTGACAGGGTTCACGCTCAAGATCTTTCTGAGGAGATAACTCATGAAAAGTTTGAAGATATAGTATCTGACTATTTAAATAAACATGATCAGTTAATAGTATTTTCAGATTTAATGGGAGGAGCTCCAGGTCAAATAGTAACAAGAAAAATAGTTGAATTAGCAAAATCAAAAGAGCAATTTGTAGTATCAGGAGTATCTTTAGGAGTTATGATAGATATAGCCACAAATATATTAGTATTAAATGATGAAGAAAATATGACAGATAAGATAAATAATTCCCTAGATTCAGTAAAATCTATTATGGGAGTTATGAGTCTAGCTGACTTTGAAGATAAAGAAGAGGACGTAGAATGTGAAGATATGATATAAATTTTTTATTTATATCAATTAAGGAGCAATAATATGAAAGGTAGCACAATTTTATTAGTAGTAGTAATATTTATAATGTACATTTTTACTATGATAATTATGCAAAATAAAAGAAAAAATCAAATCCAAATAGAGCAATCAAAAAGAGATGAATTTATAAAAAGTATAAAAATTGGTGATTATGTACTGACTATGTCTGGTATATATGGATATATAAGAAAAATCAATAACAATAAAGTTTCTTTAGAAGTATCTAAAAATGTGATAATAAATATTGATGCACAGGCAATAATGGCAACATTAGAAAATTAGTAAAGAAGTGATATCTAAAATATTAAAAAAACAGAATTAAAAAGTGAACTCTAAAATCAGAGTTCACTTTTTTTTGCATAAATAAGGACTTCCTTTAA
This sequence comes from Faecalimicrobium dakarense, assembly GCF_000499525.1. Lineage (GTDB taxonomy): Bacteria > Bacillota > Clostridia > Peptostreptococcales > Peptostreptococcaceae > Faecalimicrobium > Faecalimicrobium dakarense. The sequence continues at coordinate 6,711 of NZ_HG529252.1, forward strand.
TAAAATTTATAAAGCAATAATTTGTACATATTTGATATAAACAAAATTAGTCTTAGGAGGCAGTTTCAATGATAATGATGGTACTTACTAAAAAGAAACTAAAGAAGATAATTACAGTAGCAGTAATAGCTATAGTAGCCTTAGTAGGTATAATATTTATGGCGACTAAAGGAGACATTAAGCCTACATTTAAATTATTTAACAGTGCAGAATTACCATACACTCAAGGTACAAAAAAAATAGCGGATACGTTGCACTAACTTGTAACGTAGACCTAGGTTGGGAAACTGAGTATGTAGAGGGGATACTTAAAGCATTAGAAAAAGAAGATGTTAAGATATCTTTTAATGTAACAGGTAGATGGGCAGAAAAAAATCCAGACATGCTTTTAAAGATTAAAGAACAAGGACATACAATAGGAAATCATGGTCATAGACATCTAGATTATGCAAAATTATCTTATGAGGAAAATCTAGAACAAATAAAAACTTCTAAAAAAATAATAGAAGATATAATTAAAGAAGACACAAAATTCTTCCAAGCACCATCGGGTTCTTTTGGAGAAGCAACGATGAAAGCAGCGAAAGAAGTAGGTTACACATGCTTTAAATGGGATATAGATACAATAGACTGGCAAAATAGACAGGAACCAGAGGTAATAGTAGAAAGAGTAAGAAAAAAGGAAATGAAAGATGGAAGTATAATATTAATGCACCCTACATATGCAACAATGGAAGGAATAGATGATATTATAAAAATAGTAAGAGATAATGGATTTAAACCAGGAAGCTTAAATGATATATTTTAAGTATTTTAACCTTATAAGTTTATAAATTATAGGAAAAGTTGAATAAAGAAGACTTCTAACTTATAATTGAATACATGTATATTTAAAAAATTACAATATTAAGATAAATTTAAGCTTATATAAAGACGATATAAATGGAGGTTGAGTATGTACAAAACACATAAATTAGATAACGGACTTACAATAATAGGAGAGGAAATACCGTACCTTAAATCTATTTCTTTAGGGGTTTGGATAAACGCAGGTTCTAGAATAGAAAATGAAAAAATAAGTGGAATATCTCACTTTATAGAACATATGTTATTTAAAGGGACAAAAAATAGAACATCAAAAGAAATTGCCAGTGAAATAGATAATTTAGGTGGACAGATAAACGCATTTACAAGTAAAGAATGTACATGCTACTATGTTAAGCTATTAGATTCGCATATAGATGTTGGTATAGATATACTTAGCGATATGATATTAAATCCATTGTTTGATAAAAAAGATATTGAAAAAGAAAGATCAGTAATAATTGAAGAATTAAAAATGTATGAAGACTCACCAGAGGATTTAGCATATGATTTGTTAACAGAAAATATATATGTAAACAATCCTCTTGGAATGAATATAATAGGAACAACCAAGTCTTTAGATGAAATAAATCAAAAAGATTTATTAAATTACTTCGATAAATACTATGTACCTAATAATGCTGTGATATCTATATCTGGAAACTTTGACTTTGATGAAATGATTAAAAAAATAGAAGATAAATTTAATTCATGGAAACAAAGAGAAGTTAGTGTAGAAGTAGAAAAGGCAGAATTTAATCCTTGCTTTATAGCTAAAAATAAAGATACAGAACAAGTGAATATAGCTATAAGTCTAGACGCTGTACCATCAGAAAATACAGAGGAAGTTTATGCATTAGCTGTTATAAATACTGTGTTTGGAGGCAGTATAAGTTCTAGACTATTCCAAAAAATTAGAGAAGAACAAGGTTTAGTTTACTCAATATACTCATCTCAGACTCTATATAAAAAATGTGGAGAGTTAGGAATATTTGCGAGTATGGGGCCTGATAATTTAAAGGAAGTATATGATTCGATTATAGAAGAAATAAAAAATATGAGAGAAAGTTATTTAACAGAAAAAGAAATTGAAGAAAGTAAAGAACAGCTTAAGGGAAGTTATATATTAGGTCTAGAAAGTACAAGTAGCAGAATGATGTCATTTGGAAAAGCTATGTTATTAAATAAAAGTGTAAGAACTACTGATGATATATTAAAATGCATAGATGATGTTAACATAGATATTGTAAACAAAGTCATAGATAAAATATTTAATGTAGATAAACTAGGCGTATGTATCGTAGGTAGAGGTGTAGAAGATATTAAATTATAGTAATTTACTATTTAATAGATAAAATTGGGGGGATAAACATGAATTTATCTGAAATAGCAGGTAAAGAAATAGTTAACCTAGTAACAGGGGAAAGACTAGGTGTAATTGGAGAATGTGACCTTATATTAGATGAGACTACTGGAGATATATTAGCCCTTTTAGTACCAAGAGAAAGAGGATTCTTTGGAATAAAAAAAGACAAATCAACACTAGAAGTACCATGGAGAAATGTTAGAAAGATAGGAAACGACATGATAATAATAGAATATGATGGTGTTTACTAGGAGGCTTATATATGGGGATTTTAGTTCAGAAATTCGGAGGTACGTCAGTTGAATCCTATGAAAAAATGAATGAGGTTTGCAAAATAGTAAAGTCGTACAAAGAAAAAGATAAAAATCTAGAATTAGTAGTAGTTGTATCAGCGATGGGAAGAAAAGGAGCACCCTATGCTACTGATACTCTTATAGGTTTATGTAAAGAAATAGATGCAAAACCACAAAAAAGAGAACTAGATATCTTAATGTCTTGTGGTGAGATAATATCTGGAACAATACTTGTTAATATGCTTAAATCACAAAATATAGATGCAGTTTTTTTAACTGGGGCTCAAGCAGGAATTATAACTAGTGATGATTTTTCAAATGCAAAAATACTAGATATAAATCCTTTTAGAATAATAAATGAGCTTGAGAAGAAAAAAGTGGTTGTAATAGCAGGTTTTCAAGGAGCAACAGAAGATGGAGAAATAACTACTCTTGGAAGAGGAGGAAGTGATACTTCGGCAGTTGCAATAGGAAAAGCGCTAGATTGTGATACAGTTGAAATATATACAGATGTAGATGGCATAATGACGGCAGACCCTAGGGTTGAACCAGGGGCTAAAGTTTTAAAGTGCATAGACTATGAAGAAGTATTTCAAATGGCAGATAAAGGTTCAAAAGTAATTCACCCAAGAGCAGTACAACTTGCCAAAAGTGGAAACATAACTTTGGCTATAAAAAATACGCTAAACCCAACCTGTGAAGGAACTAAAATTTGTCTTGAGTGTGACAATAAAAATTGTAAAAAATCTTATGAGAAGAATTTTAATTTTATGGCTACAGTGGCCAATAAAGATAAAATAGCTCAAGTGAGAATAAACTCAAAAGAAGAAGCATTTATAAATATAATAAATGAACTAGGAAAAAATAATATAAGCATAGATATGATAAATTTTTTTATAGACGAAAAGATATTTATCATAGACGAAGAAAATATAAAAAGCTTAGAAGATATATTAAATAAATTTGAAATAGAATATGAAATAAATAAAAATTTAGCAAAAGTAACCTTAATATGCTCAAACATGACAGGTATACCAGGTATTATGTCTAGAGTAGTAAGTTCACTTGCAAAATCTAAAATAGAGTTACTTCAGACATCTGATTCAAATATGACAATATCTTGCTTAGTGAATAAACAAGATATGTCAAGCGCAGTTCATGCAATTCATAATGAATTTTACCTAAAATAGAATATAGATAATAAATACTCCTCTTAAAATATGTATATTATAAAAAGTGTTGACCTTTGTGTAACGAATTTTTTATGATATTTTTGGAAATAATAATCCTAAAGCATATTTTGAGAGGAGTATTACATATGAACTACTATGAAGAGAATAATTTAAATAATAATATAAACATGCCAAATCTTGAGGGAAATAAAAACAAACCTAAAAGTAAACAAATAAAAAATGAGAATGAAAATAATCCAGTTCAAGAAAGTGAAGAAATACAAAATATAAAACAAATGGGAGTTCCTAATATGCCACCACAGCCTACTAAAGATATACAATGTATAACTATAATAGGAGAAATAGAGGGACACTTTATAGGAAATCCACAAAAGAAAGCTACTAAGTATGAACATATAATACCTATGCTTTATTCAATAGAAGAAAGCCCAGAAATCAAAGGAGTGCTAATAGTATTAAATACAGTAGGTGGAGATGTTGAAGCGGGACTAGCTATGGCAGAACTTATAAACTCTACATCTAAAAAAGTAGTGACATTAGTACTTGGAGGAAGTCATAGTATAGGAGTTCCACTTGCAACAGCAGGAGATTATTCTTTTATAGCTCCGACTGCTACAATGATAGTACATCCAATTAGAACTAACGGATTGGTAATTGGTGTTAATGAAACTTTTGAATATTTCAAGAAAATGCAAGAAAGAATAGTTGATTTTATTACTAGAACATCAAATATAGAAAGAGAAACACTTATAAAAATAATGCATTCAAAAGATGAACTTGTAAGTGATGTAGGTAGCGTTCTTATAGGAAAGGAAGCTGTTGAATGTGGACTTATAGATGAAGTTGGAGGGCTTAAAGAAGCTTTATCTAAATTAAAAGAACTAATAAAAGAATCAAGTGAAACACAAGACAATGAGGGCGAAAATAAATAAGATTTGTTCAAATAATGGATTATATGATATAATTAAAAAATATAGATTAAAGTGTTAGTGTTAAGGCATTAACACTTTTTGCTATGGTCTAGATAATTAAAATTTTAAACATTATAATTATTCAGCTATAAAAAGATGCTTTTATTAGATATAGTTGATTATATGAAAAATTGTCGCCAACATAGTGGCTCAAATTGAAAAAAATAAGAGGTGAGATTGATGGCTAAGAAAAAAAAGAGCAAAAAGAAAGATAATAAATTAAGCTTTAATGCAGAATATCACAACCTAGTAACCATATTTATAGGTATATTTTTATTATATAGTTTAAATTCAAGTTCAATGGGTTTGATAGGAAACATAATGCAGTCATTATTTAAAGGTCTATTTGGATCTCTTTCAATTGCTATACCATTTATAGTAATTGCAACAGGGATACTTGGATTCTTTGATGGAAATGAGTATATATACAGGCTTAAACATACAAAAGTTTATTATGCTGGTATAGCATTTATATTTGTATTTTATGGACTTATGAATTCTAGAAATCTTCCAGTAGATAGTCCTATAAGTTCAGAAATGTTAAAGCCAGTTATGCAAATGGGGGTAAATGGTGAAGGACCTGGATTATTAGCAACCACAATAACATATTATATGAGTAAAGTGTTTGGTATAACAGGTAGCTGGTTGATAAGTATATTTGCACTTATAATAACTGTTATGTTTACTTTTAATATATCTATAAAAGATGTAATGAATAATGTAGCTAGTAAAAATAAAAGTAATAAAGATTTAAGCTTTAAAGACAGAGTTTTAAGCATGAAACAGTCTGCAATAGATATGATGACTGATGAAGTTGATGAAAATACAGTTGTTAAAAAAGAAAGTAAGTTAAAAGGCTTTATGTCTAAGAAAAAAGCAGAAAAAGTTGAAGAAGAAGTTATAGACTATGATGATGACGTTAATGATAAAACTATAAAGATAGTAGGATTTAATAAAGCAGAAGATGAGTACCTAGAAATATTAGAAGGAACTCAAAGTATGTCAGAGTTAGAAGTATTAAAAGAGCTTCAAGATATTAAAGGTGAGTCTAAAGAAAAACCAAAATCAAATAATTTAGATAATGATATACAAAAAACTCAGCCGATAAATGTTAAAAGCGAAGCAACATATGAAAATTATAAAATACCAAGTGTCGAGCTTTTAAATAAAGTTGATAAAAAAACTGATGATAATGGTAGAAAGAAAGTATTAAAAAATGCTTCTTTACTTGAAAAGACATTATCTGACTTCGGAGTTGAAGCAAAAGTTAATCAAGTTACAGTAGGACCTACTATAACTAGATATGAAATACAGCCAAGCCCAGGCGTTAAAGTTAGTAAAATCGTAAACTTAACTGATGATATAGCATTAAGTTTAGCAGCAAAAAGTATAAGAATAGAAGCACCAATACCAGGTAAAAGTGCAATCGGTATAGAAGTACCAAATGAAGAAGCACAAATGGTAGGACTTAGAGAAGTTCTTGAAAGTGATGAGTTTAAAAAGTTTGATTCTCCACTTGCTATGGCTTTAGGTAAGGATATAAGTGGAAAACCAATTATAGGTGATATAGGAAAGATGCCTCATTTACTTATAGCAGGGTCAACAGGTTCAGGAAAAAGTGTTTGTGTAAATACATTAATAAACAGTATATTATACAAAGCAAAACCCGATGAAGTTAAGTTTTTACTTATAGACCCTAAGGTTGTCGAACTTGCAAGCTATAATGGGATACCACACTTATTAATACCAGTAGTTACAGATCCTAAAAAAGCAGCAAATGCACTTAATTGGGCAGTTGTTGAAATGAATAGAAGATATAAGCTATTTGCAGACACTCAAGTAAAAGATATAACAAGTTACAATGAAAAAGCTGAAGAAAAACTTCCAAAGATTGTAATAATAATAGACGAGCTTGCTGATTTAATGATGGCAAGTGCAAATGATGTTGAAGATTATATTTGTAGATTAGCGCAAATGGCAAGAGCCGCAGGTATGCACTTAATAGTTGCAACACAAAGACCTTCAGTTGATGTTATAACAGGTGTTATAAAAGCAAATATACCATCAAGAATTGCATTTGCAGTTTCATCTCAAACAGACTCAAGAACTATACTTGATATGGGTGGAGCAGAAAAATTACTTGGTAAAGGTGATATGTTATTTTACCCACTAGGTGCAGCAAAACCTGTAAGACTTCAAGGTGCATTTATATCAGAAAATGAATCGGAAAAGATTATAGATTATGTGAAGGGCCAAGTTAGAGAAGAAGTTAAATATGAAGATACTATAATGGAAACTATATCTAAAGCGACTATATCTAAATCTAGAGATGAGGATGAATTATTAAGCCAAGCTATAGAATTTGTAGTTGAAAGCGGTCAAGGATCAGCATCGATGCTACAAAGAAAATTTAAAATAGGATTTAATAGAGCGGCAAGACTTATAGACTCTATGGAAGAACGTGGAATTGTTGGTCAAAGTGAAGGAAGTAAACCTAGAAAAGTATTAATGAGCAAACAAGACTTACAAAATTTAGAAGGTGAATAAAATTGAAAACAATAAAGGTAGAAGATGCATTAGTACTTAAAAATGCAATATTTATAGATGTAAGAACAGAATCAGAACACAAAGAAGATAATATACTAAATGCATTTAATATGCCATTATTTAAAGATAATGAGCACAATGAAGTCGGAACTATATATAAAATGCAAGGAAAGCATGAAGCTATCCAAAAGGGGTTTGAGTATGTAACTTATAAATTAAAAGATATATACAAGCAAGTAACAGCCTTTTCAGGAGAGTATGATAATATAGTTGTATATTGTGCTAGAGGTGGAATGAGAAGTGGATCTATAGTTAATCTGTTATCATCTTTAGGAATAAATGTTTACCAACTTGAAGGTGGATACAAAGCATACAGAAATTACGTATTGAACTATTTACAAAATATAATGGACACTAAAAATTTTGTGGTAGTTCATGGATTAACTGGAGCTGGAAAAACGGATTTACTAAAGATGTTAGAAGAAAAAAATGTAGATAATATTGATTTAGAAGGAATAGCTAAAAATAGTGGATCTACTTTTGGTTTTATAACTTTTGATGAAAAACCACCATCTCAAAAAAGCTTTGAAACTAAAATCTTTGAAAAGTTATTTTTCTCAACTACTGATTATATATTTATAGAAAGCGAAAGTAAAAGAGTAGGTCATGTATTAATACCTAATGAAATTTATGATGCTATAGTTAGAGATGGATACCATTTACTTTTAGAATGTAGTTTAGAAAATAGAGTTAAAAGATTATGTAGAGATTATATATATGATAAAGATAGTGAAAATATAGAAGTACTAAAGACTTGTATATCTAAGTTTAGAAAAAGACTTGGTAATAATAAAGTAGATGAGTATATAAATTTATTATATGAAGGAAAATATGAAGATCTTGTAGAAAGCTATTTAGTAGAATATTATGATCCGCTATATTTACATTCAGTTAATAAGTATACTTATAATAAATTTATAAATTTTGATAATATGGAAAAAGCTTTAGAAGAAGCAATGACATTTCATAAAGCAGCAACAAAAGGAGAGATATAATGTTAAAAATAGCACTAGAATCACTAGGATGTTCTAAAAACCTAGTGGATGCAGAAATAATGATGGGTATACTTAATAAAAAAGGATATAAATTAGTTGGCGACTTTGAAGAAGCTGATATAATACTAGTAAACACTTGTGGATTTATAGAGTCAGCGAAGCAAGAATCAATCGATACTATACTTGAACTTTCTGAGCTTAAAGAAACTGCAAACTTAAAAATACTTATAGTAACAGGATGTTTAGCACAAAGGTACTCTGAAGAATTAAAAGCAGAAATTCCTGAAATAGATGCAATAGTTGGAACGGGAAGTTATCAAAATATAGACGAAATAATAGCATCATTAAAAGAAGAAAAGCATATAGTAAGCTTAAATGATATAGAATTTGCATATAATGAAGAGTTACCAAGATATATATCAACTCCTGCTCACATGGCATACTTAAAAATAGGTGAAGGTTGTGACAATAAATGTACTTACTGTATAATACCTAAATTAAGAGGTAAATACAGAAGTAGAAAGATGGAAGATATAATAACTGAAGCAAAAGGATTAGCAGCTAGAGGAGTTAAAGAAGTTGTAGTTATAGCACAAGATACAACAAAGTATGGTTGTGACTTATACGGTAAGGAAATGCTACCAGAACTTTTAGAAGAACTTGCACAAATCGAAGGATTAAAGTGGATAAGAATAATGTATTCATATCCTGAATCTATAACTGAAGAATTAGTTAAAGTTATTAAAAAGTATGATAATATTTGTAACTATTTTGATATGCCAATACAACATGCAAGTAATAGAATACTAAAACTAATGAATAGACATACAACTAAAGAAGATATATTATCAAAGATAGAAATGATAAGAAAATATATACCAGATGCTACTTTAAGAACTACAATAATAGTAGGATTCCCTGGTGAAACTGAAGAAGATTTTGAAGAATTAGTAGAGTTTGCAAAAATAGCTAAATTTGATAGATTAGGTGCATTTGCATATTCAAGAGAAGAAGATACACCAGCAGATAAACTACCTAATCACTTAGAAGAAGAAGTTAAGATTGAAAGAAGAGATGCCTTAATGTTAGTTCAACAAGGTATATCGCAAGAACTTAATGCAGCTAAGGTTTCAAATGTATATGAAGTATTAATTGAAGAACAAATAGAAGACAAAGTTTATATAGGAAGAACTCAAGGAGATGCAGAAGAAATAGATAGTATAGTATATGTAAAATCTGAAAATCAACTTGAAACAGGAGATTTTGTAACTGTAAAAATAAATAATGCGCTAGAATATGATTTAATGGGAGATGTTATTAATGAACTTGCCTAATAAATTAACTTTATTTAGGATATTTTTAATACCAGTATTCATACTGGTAATGTTATTTGACATACCGAACAAACTTTTGATAGCATGTATAGTTTTCATAATTGCAGCTATAACAGATGCAATGGATGGAAACATCGCTAGAAAACATAATTTAGTAACTGACTTTGGAAAATTTATGGACCCATTAGCAGATAAACTTTTAGTTATATCAGCACTTATTTGTATGATAGAAGTAGACTTAGTTGCTGGGTGGATGGTTATAATAATCGTAGCTAGAGAACTTACTGTAAGTATATTAAGAGCAATTGCAGCAGCTGATGGAAAAGTTATAGCAGCAAGTAGTGGTGGAAAACTAAAAACAATAAGCCAAATGATAGCAATCCCATTATTATTATTAGGGGCTAACTTTAATAACTCACTTTTAATAACAATAGGTGATATAACTATACTTATTGCTACATTACTTACGTTATATTCTGGATGGGAATATTTATACAAAAATAAACATTTATTTATGGATAGTAAATAATAATAAAAGCTGTAAAAGATAATTCTAATTATCTTTTACAGCTTTTTAAATATAAATATAAATTTTGTATAAAAATATAAATAAAGGTTTATAAATAAAATGGGTGTGGTAAAATTTTACTGAAAACTTATTTAGAATTCATCATCAAAAATATTTTTAAAATGGATAAATAAAGAACAAGTTAAAATATTTTAAGAATTGACTATATAAGATTTATAGGATATAATCAATATATAGTTTAGAGAACAAATGTTTGATGTATATAGATGAAAGGATGGTATTAAAATGAGTATAGAACAAGATAAATTAAAAGCGCTTAATCAAGCGTTAGGACAAATAGAAAAAGAATTCGGTAAGGGTTCAGTAATGAAGCTAGGAGAAGCTACTTCAATGGCGATAGACGTTATACCTACAGGGTCTATAGGTCTTGATATAGCAGTTGGTATAGGAGGTCTTCCAAAGGGAAGAATAATAGAAGTATACGGACCAGAATCTTCAGGTAAAACAACAGTTGCACTTCATACTGTAGCAGAAGCACAAAAACAAGGTGGAATAGCAGCATTTATAGATGCAGAACATGCACTAGATCCAGTTTATGCAAAAGCTTTAGGTGTAGATATAGATAACTTAATAATATCTCAACCAGACACAGGGGAACAAGCATTAGAAATAGCAGAAGCATTAATAAGAAGTGGTGCAATAGATATAATAGTAGTTGACTCAGTTGCAGCATTAGTTCCAAGAGCCGAGATAGAAGGAGATATGGGAGATAGCCATGTTGGTCTTCAAGCAAGACTTATGTCTCAAGCATTAAGAAAATTAACAGGTTCTATAAAAAAATCTAACTGTGTAGCACTATTTATAAACCAGTTAAGAGAAAAAGTTGGTATAATGTTTGGAAATCCAGAGACTACAACAGGTGGACGTGCTCTTAAGTTCTATTCATCTGTAAGACTTGATGTTAGAAGAATAGATTCTATAAAGCAGGGAGATAAGGTAATAGGAAATAGAACAAGAGTAAAAGTTGTTAAAAACAAAGTAGCTCCACCATTTAAACAAGCAGAATTTGACATAATGTATGGAGAAGGTATATCTAAAGTTGGAGATTTACTTGATATAGCTGCTGGAGTAGATATAGTTAAAAAATCAGGAGCATGGTATGCTTATGAGGAAATTAAACTTGGACAAGGTAGAGAAAATGTTAAAAAATTCTTAATTGATAATCCAGATTTAATAGAAGAAATAGATATAAAAGTAAGAAAATATTATAAATTAGATGAAACTAGAGAAAATGCACAGGAAGAAGAAGATACATTAGAATAATAAAAAAATATACACACCTCCTATTAACTTGACATGAGTTAGAAAAAATTATAAAATTAAAGAAGGATAAATTATCTAATTTTGATTTTATAGCAAACTATTTTTAGAAAAATTAAAGTAAGAGTAATTTGCTTAGATTACAAGACAGATTATGTGTATTTAGGGTACTTTACATATATATAGTTTTACTTGTGATTATAAAAATGATTTTGAAAGTTTTAGAGATGACATTTTGGGATTATTAACAAAGGAGGTGGATGTCATAGTGCAGTTCGTAATGATTTTAATAGGTGCAGCCGTTGGTATTATAGTAGGATATTTTGTAAGAAAAAATATTTCCGAATCAAAAATAGGTCAAGCTGAAAACCTAGCTAAAGAAATATTAGAAAAGGCAGCTAGAGATTCAGAGACAGTGCAAAAAGAAAAGCTACTAGAAGCAAAAGAAGAGATCCATAAGTGGAGAAGCGAAGCTGAAAGAGAAAACAAAGAGAGAAGAATTGATTTACAAAAGTATGAAAAAAGAGTAATTCAAAAAGAAGAAGTATTAGATAAAAAGTTACAAAACTTAGAATCTAAAGAAACTAGTTTAAATGATAAACTAAAAAATGTAGAGAAAAAGACAGAGGAAGTTGAGGTTATAAAGACTCAACAATTAGAAAAGCTAGAGAGTATATCAGGGATAACTTCAGATAAAGCAAAGGATATCATATTAACTAATGCTGAAAGAGAAGTAAGACGTGAAATGTCTATAATGATAAAAGAAATAGAAGCTCAAGCTAAAGAAGATGCTGAAAAGAAATCAAGGGAAATAATAGGGTATGCCATCCAAAAATGTGCAGCAGATCATGTTGCAGAGACTACTGTTACAGTCGTAAATTTACCTAATGATGAAATGAAGGGTAGAATCATAGGTAGAGAAGGTAGAAATATAAGAACTTTAGAGACATTAACAGGAATAGATCTTATAATTGATGATACACCAGAAGCTGTAATTTTATCAGGATTTGATCCTATAAGAAGAGAAGTTGCAAGAGTTGCTCTTGAAAAATTAATTGCTGATGGAAGAATACATCCTGCTAGAATAGAAGAGATGGTTGAAAAAGCTAGAAAAGAAGTAGATAGCATAATAAAAGAATATGGGGAACAAGCTACTTTTGAAACTGGAGTACATGCAATACATCCTGAATTAGTAAGATTATTAGGTAGACTTAATTATAGAACAAGTTATGGACAAAATGTTCTTAAGCATTCTATAGAAGTAGCTCATATAGCTGGTATAATGGCAGCAGAGATAGGGGCAGATGTTAAATTAGCTAAAAGAGCAGGATTACTTCATGATATAGGAAAAGCAGTAGATCACGAAATGGAAGGTACACATGTAGAAATAGGTATGGACTTATTAAAGAGATATAAAGAATCTAAAGACGTAATACATGCTATGAGTACTCACCATGGTGACTATGAACCACAAACAATAGAAGCTGTTTTAGTTACTGCAGCAGATGCTATATCAGCAGCTAGACCTGGTGCAAGACGTGAAACTTTAGAAGCTTACATTAAGAGATTAGAAAAGTTAGAAGAGATAGCTAATTCTTATGAAGGAGTAGAAAAATCGTTTGCTATACAAGCAGGTAGAGAAGTTAGAATAATGGTTAAACCTGAAAATGTAAGCGATGAGGATATCCACTTATTAGCTAGAGAAATGACTAAAAAAATAGAGGATGAGCTTGAATATCCTGGACAAATTAAAGTAAGTATAATAAGAGAAACTAGAGCAATTGAATATGCTAAATAGATAAAAGAGAGGTAATTTACCTCTCTTTTTTATAAATAATTTGAATTTTTATATCTAAAAATAATATTTATATAATTTATTTAAAATAAAAATATAAAAAGTATATTATAGATGACCAAATTGGTAATAATAAATATAAACGCAAAGAAAGGATGTATTTTATGTTAAATAAATTAGCTAAAAATCAATATGTAAAAATAACAAATTGTGATAAAAATGAAGATATAGAATATGGAGTAGTACTTACTGAAAAAGATGATAAGTATGATATAATGAGTGTTGGATTTGAGAATAAAAATGGGGCATTTATAGATTATCCTACAGATGTAGAAAATTTAGTACAAACGTACACTACAAATGATGCTACATTTTATGAAGTAAAAGAAAATGATGTAAGAAGAAAAATGAATTTATGGATAGAAAAGAATTATAAAATGTAATTTATAGGGGGGGTAGAATATACTCTCCTTATTTTGTTTAAAAATTTATTATACGTGTTTAAAATCAAATTTTAATATAAATATGTAAAATTTTACATTTAAAAATAACCCAATATAGCAAAGTATAAGTTAAAATGGTATAATTATTATAAAATAAGGGGGAATGTAAGGTGAATCAGTACATAAATATTAACTCTCAGCTAGATGCTTTAAAGATAAAAGAAATAGAAAAAAGCTTTTATGAAAAGATGAACCAAGATATTAATATTGTGCCAAAAGTTACTCCTTTTAAAGGAATAAATACAGATATGTTGTATATAAAAGATAATAAGATTTTATTTATAAAATTTATGGATACAACAGAAGATTTATTTTTCATATTAGAAGAAGAGTTAGTTGAAGTAATGAATGAAGAAAATGATTTACTAAAACTTAAAATGGCACAAAATAATAAAAATATATTCTATAATTATATTTTCATTATGCCATATGTAGAATTAGATGACGATTATAAAAATAATGAATTTGTTAATAATCATATAATAGATAAGACTAAACTTCAAAATATTATGGACAATAGAGACCTTATAAATGATTACTTAAAGGAAAGCAATAATGAAATAGATTTAAATTTATTTATATTAGAAATATGCCCAGAATATTATGTTGTAAATGATAAGGATAATTTAAATAAAAAGTTTAAAAAAATTTCATTTTATAATGATGATTATAAATATAGTGCTAATATGATAGAAGATAGCCAAATGAAAGATGTAATATCTATAAAGTATGGTAATACATTATTTACAGGTGGTTCTGGGACAGGTAAGAGTACTATTATGATTTCTAGAGCTATGAAGTTAGCTAGAGTATATCCACATCATAAATTTTTAATATTAACGGATTCAAAGCAAGCATGTAATGAATTAAGGGAAAAATCACAATTATTATATAAGGGAAATAACAACTTAGAAATATATACATTTAGCTCTTTTGTTTTTAAATTAGCTAAAAAGTATAACCTAATTGTAGACTATAATATGCTGAAAAAAGATTTTGAAAAAACTTTTAATAATTTATTAAAACAAGCCAAAAATATTATAAAAAATAAGCATATGTTTAAAGGAATATTTATAGATGAGGCGGAAAGTTTTTCAAAATCAAATATAGAGTTTATTAGAGAATTTTTATATAAGAGTAAGTTTATATTTAATATGTTTTCATGTGACTCAATAAATATATCTACTAATTTAAATATATTTAAAGGTGTATATGATGATATAGAATTTGAAGAGAAAATATTCTTAGATAAAAACTACAGGCAGTCTAAGGAACTTGTTGAGTTTGGTAATAATTATGCTAAAAATGCCAATGAATATATAAAATATTTAAGAAATAACATAAACCATAATGAATTTTATGAGACTAAAGCAATTAAAAGTGGGAATAAAGCTGTAGATATTATAAAGGTTAGTGATTTGGATGAACAAATTAGCTCTGTTTTATGGGAAATTGAATATCTAGTAAGTAAAAAAGGATTAGACTATTCTGAAATAGGAATTATATATCCGTATAATAAGAAAAAACTTAAAAATGGTAAAACTATATACTTCCAATATATGCTTAAAAAAGCTCTAGAAGAAGCGGAGATACCTTATATATACGCAGAAGATAATTTAACTAACATAAGTAAAAAACTTGGCGTTACAATGTCTAATATTTATACAATTAGAAATTTAGAATATAAGGCTATAATAGTTTGTCAGTTAGAAATGCTATATAACCATACAATAAATGATAAAGAACAAGATTATCAAATAAATGACTTCGTAGGAGATTTAAATAAAGTATATTTAGCTATAAATAGAGCCTGTGATTATTTAAGTATAATTACTACTTTTAATGAAAACTCTAGTGATATAATAAAGCTTCTTATAGAGTCAAAATAAAAAGAAGCACATTTGTGCTTCTTTTTATTTAATACTAAAAGAACCAGAAATAAGTAAGTACTATTATTCCTAGAACTATTCTATAGTAACCAAATGCTTTAAAATCATGCTTTTTAATATAATCCATTAAAAACTTTATAGCAAATACTGAAACAACAAATGCCACTATAGATCCTACTGCTAGTACAAGCCACTCAAATCCAGTAAATGAAAAACCTGTTTTTAAAAGTTTTAAACCACTAGCACCAAGCATAGTTGGTATAGCTAAGAAGAATGAGAATTCTGCAGCTACATATCTAGATGCACCTAAAAGCGTAGCACCTATTATAGTAGAACCAGATCTAGATGTACCAGGTATTAAAGCTAAACATTGGAATAATCCAATACCAATAGCTAACTTATATGTAAGTTGTGAAAAATCATTAACTTTAGGTTTTTATTTCTGCTTTCAAGAACTATCATTATTATTCCGTAAACTATAAGTGCTATAGCTACAGTAGTTGAATTAAAGAATAACTCATCTATTTTATCTTCATATAATATACCAATTATACCAGATGGTATAACTGCAATTATAACTTTAATCCATAAATCTATAGTTTCACGTTGTTGAATTCTGCTCTTCGAGCTATCAAATGGATTTAATTTTTTAAAGAATATTGTAAGAACAGCAAGGATTGAACCAAACTGAATTACTACTAAAAAGGTACTTATAAATTCAGGACGCATATTTAGTTTTAGAAATTCATCAACTAGTATCATATGTCCAGTACTACTTACAGGTAACCATTCAGTAATTCCTTGAACTACACCCAAAATAATAGCTTTTAAAATATCAAGCATATTAATTACCTCCAATTTAAAATCTAAGTAACGAAAATACGTTAACTATAAAAGTATATCAATATTATAAGATATATTCAATACATAAGATTAAATACTAAATAAATTATAAAGAATAAGAAAGGAAAAAGTATGTATACTACAAAGGGATTAGATGATTATGAGTACGAAGTTTTTAAAAGTTTTTCAAGAAAGCTAAGCCCAACAACAAAGCATGACTACTTATCTAAAATAACTTTATTTAAAGAATTTCTAGAAAATAAAGAATTAGTCTATGTAACAAAACATGATTGTAAAAAGTTTATAGACTATATAAAAGAAAAATATGCAAAATCAACTTGTGAAAAGATTTATAGCTATTTACATAGTTTCTATAATTTTTTAATGAAAGAAGAATATATAGAAATAAATCCTTTTAGATATGTGGAAAAACCAGCAGTAACAAGAATAAAAACTAAAGATGATGTACTTAGCATACAAGAAATAAATAAGCTTATAGACGTTTTGCACAAATTAAATATTAGAGATAGAGTAATAATAGTATTCTTAATAACTACTGGATGCTTATTAAATGAGCTTGTCAACTTAAAATGGAAAGATATAATGGTTGATGAGAAGGATAACTATTACACTAAATTAGGAAAAGGCAGAAAAGAAAGAATAGTTAAACTTCATCCATATTGCTTTAAATTAATAGAAGATTATAGGGACTACTCAGGATTAGAAGAAATTATAACTCCAAGTGAAGATTTTGTATTTACTACACAAAAGAGTAATTCTATAACAGATAGAAATGTAAGGTTAATAGTAAGTAAAGCATTAAGTTTAGCAGGGCTTTCTCAGTACTCAGCAAAAGATTTTAGACACTCATTTGCAGCGATAGCATTAAGATTAGGAGCAGAGGAAGAGGACATAAAAAATCAACTAGGATGGAGCGATAAATATTATGCAATAAGATATAAGTATGTTTTAAACTTTGTTGATAGTGAAAGTGTAGACTACTTAGCTAATAATGAGAATCTAAAGATAAACGAAAAGTGAATATGAACATAAATAAAAAAAAACTTGTTATAGTTCGGTATATTTTGTATAATTAGGTTATAAAAAGACTCAAGGAAGGTGCAAATTATGATAGATAACAAATATAACACATATACGAATCCTCTAACAGACAGATACTGTAGTAAAGATATGAGCTACATATTCTCACCACAATTTAAATTTTCTACTTGGAGAAAATTATGGGTTGCACTTGCAGAAGGAGAAAAAGAACTAGGAATAAATATAACTGATGAACAAATAGCTGAGTTAAAAGCTAATATAGAAAATATAAATTTTGATGAAGCTAGAAAAATAGAAAAAGAAGTTAGACATGATGTTATGAGTCATGTAAAGGCATATGGTATGCAATGTGAAAATGCTAAAGGTATAATACATTTAGGTGCTACTTCAGCATATGTTGGAGATAATACAGATGTTATACAAATGAATGAAGCATTAAAGCTTATAAGAGTTAAGCTTGTAAACCTAATAAACAACTTAAAAGAGTTCGCTTTAAAATATAAAGATATGCCAACACTTGGATTTACTCACTTTCAGGCAGCTCAACTTACAACAGTAGGTAAAAGAGCAACTTTATGGGCTCAAGATTTAATAATAGATTTAGAAGATCTAAACTATAGAATAGAAAATATGAAACTAAGAGGTGTTAAGGGTACTACTGGTACTCAAGCAAGCTTTGTTAGCTTATTTGAAGGTAATACAGATAAAATAAAAGAACTTGATAGATTAGTTTGTGAAAAAATGGGATATAAATCTTCATACGCTGTAAGTGGGCAAACTTATACAAGAAAATTAGATTATCAAGTAATAAGTGTATTATCAGGAATAGCTCAAAGTATGCACAAAATGACTAATGATATAAGACTTTTACAAAGTTTAAAAGAATTAGAAGAGCCATTTGAAAAAAATCAAATAGGTTCATCTGCTATGGCTTACAAAAGAAATCCAATGAGAAGTGAAAGAATAGCATCACTTTCTAAGTTTATAATAGCAGAAACAATGAGTCCTGCATTAGTACAAGCTACTCAATGGCTAGAAAGAAGTTTAGACGATTCAGCAAATAAAAGATTATCTATACCTCAAGCATTCATGGCAGCAGATGCTATAATTGAAATAGGAATGAACGTAACTGATGGATTAGTAGTTTATGAAAGTATGATAAATAAGCATATAAATGAAGAACTTCCATTTATGGCAACAGAAACTATTTTAATGGAAGCTGTGAAAAGAGGCGGAGACAGACAAGAACTTCATGAGATAATAAGAGAATACTCTATGAAAGCAGCTTACAGAGTTAAGCACGAAGGTCTAGATAATAATTTAATGGAGCTTATAATGAATGATGAATCATTTAAAATGAGCAAAGAAGAAATGTTATCTATAATGGACCCTAAAAACTTTGTGGGAAGAGCACCAGAACAAGTTGTAGAATTTGTAAATGAGACATTAGAACCTGCGATAGAGCCTTATAAAGAAGAGATAGGATTAAAAATAGACTTACATGTATAAAATTTTATATAAATAGATAAAAATAAACTCATATCGATAAGATAAATCAAATCTTAGATCGAAATGAGTTTATTTTTTTATAAATAATATGGAATATAACAATTAAAAAGCTAATGAAATTTATTAACTAAAAAATACAGGAGGATTAAATTCTAATTTGAAATCTAAGTAAATATTTTGATTTTATAAAAATATGTATAAAGTGTAGAAAATAAAAATATTGTATAAATGAATTAAAACGGTACTTCTTGCAAAAAGTAATGTTATATCAAACTAAGGAGGAATCATAATGGCAGGAAACACTAACACATCCAAAAAATTAACTCTTGTATCATTAATACTGATGATATTTACATCAGTATTTGGATTTGCAAATATGCCAAGAGCATTTTATTTAATGGGATATGCGGCAATACCATGGTATGTACTTAGCGCAGTATTATTTTTTATACCATATGCTTTTATGATGGCAGAATATGGAGCTGCATATAAGAAGGAGACTGGAGGTATATATTCTTGGATGGAAAAATCTGTAGGTGCTAAATATGCATTTATAGGAACATTCATGTGGTATGCATCTTATATAATTTGGATGGTAAATGTATCATCAACTATATGGGTGCCATTATCAAATGCAATATTTGGAAGTGATAGAACAGGTGAATTAGCGTTTTTAGGACTAAATGCTACTCAAATTTTAGGAGTACTAGGATGTTTATGGATATTATTAGTGACATTTGTATCTACTAAAGGAATCGAAAAAATAACAAAAGTAACATCTATTGGTGGTACAGCGGTAGCTTTATTAAATGTAGTATTATTATTTGGAGGATTTTTAGTATTAGCTTTAAATAGATTTGAATTTGCACAACCTATAAAAGATATAGCTAGAGACTTTACAGTATCTCCTAATCCATCATACCAAACACCAATAACTATGCTATCATTCTCAACATTTGCAATATTTGCCTTTGGAGGATTAGAAGTGCTAGGAGGGTTAGTGGACCAAACTGAAAATGCCGAAACGACTTTTCCTAAAGGTCTTACAATATCAGCTATAATAATAGCAGTAGGTTATGCACTTGGTATTTTTGCTTGTGGTATGTTTACTAATTGGTCAGCTATATTAAACTCCCCAAATGTTAATATGGCAAATGTTGCCTATGTGCTTATGAGAAACTTAGGATTCGAATTAGGAAGAGCATTTGGAATGGCTGATGCATCTGCCATAACACTTGGAATGTGGATAGCTAGATTTGTAGGTCTTTCAATGTTCTTAGCATTAACAGGAGCATTTTTCACATTAACATACTCACCACTTAAAACATTAATAGAAGGTTCGCCAAAAGAAATTTGGCCAGGAAGATTTAGTGAAATAAAAGATGGTATGCCTATAAATGCTATGAAAGTTCAAGCTATTATAGCAATAGCAATAATATTAATAGTTTCATTTGGTGGTTCAAATGGTAAAGCGTTCTTTAATTTATTAGCCCTTATGACTAATGTTGCAATGACTGTACCATATATATTCTTATCAGGTGCTTTTCCTGCATTTAAGAAAAAGCAATTAGAAGGAAAAGTTGAAAAACCATTTGTAGTTTATAAAACTTATGGGTCAGCTGTATTAGTATCTGTGATAGTTACTATTGTAGTTGGATTTGCTAATATATTTAGTGTAGTAGAACCAGCATTAGGTGGTAGAACTCTAGACACTATATTTATGGTAGCAGGACCAGTTGTATTTTCAATAGTTGCATTAATATTATACTCTATGTATGAAAGTAGACATTTAAATAGAAAGTAACATAATAAGTTAAAGCATATTATTTTAGTTAAATATAAACTAAAATAATATGCTTTATTTTTATTTAAATTTTAAAGATAGTAATAAATTGAATTATTTTATTATAAAAAGGTATTGTATTAATAAATATTTTAATGTAAACTATAATGGAATATCTAAAAATATGATAAATTATAATATCTGGAGGGGTAAAATGAATTATATAATATCAGACACAATAAGCTTTTTATCTAAAACATTTCCAAAAATATATTCAAGCCTTTATCTGGAGTACCTAAAACAATATGCAAGTACGTATAATGTAAATAAAACTCAGTTAAGAGCTTTACTATTTATAAAAAACAATGGATCTATAAGTATGACTGATCTATGTTCAAAGTTAAACATAGAAAAGGGAAGTTTAACTAGTATGGTAGATGATTTAGCTCAAAAAGGATTTGTAATTAGAGAAAAAGATTTATCAGATAGAAGAAAATACTTAATAAATACAACAGAAAAAGGAAATGAAATTGCCTTAGACTTTATGGAGAAATTAAGTGTTAAGCTAGAGGAAAAGTTTTCTAGATTTAGTGAGGATGATAGAAATAGATATATAAATGCTATAAATACCTTACAAGACATTTTAACTAAAAATGGAATTAAGTAAAAAGCAACCTATTTAGGTTGCTTTTTTACTTAATTAGCAGAAGTAGATAATTTATTATTGAATAACTTTATATATTCTTCAAGGCCCTCTTTAAGTAATGTTGCAGCTTTAAATAAATCATTTTCGTTAAGTATATAAGCAATCCTTATTTCATTACGACCAAGACCAGGTGTTGCATAAAAACCTTCAGCCGGGCATGCCATAACTGTTTCACCGTTTTTATTAAAATCTTTGAGCATCCAAATGACGAAATCTTCTGAATTTTCAACCGGCAATTTGGCTAGTATATAAAATGCACCAGTGGGTTTCTCGCATACAACTCCATCAACTTTCATTAGCTCATTATATAGCATATTTCTTCTATTTTCATACTCTTTATTAACTTCTTCAAAATAAGACGTAGGGGTTTTATAAAGCTGGACAGAACCGATTTGTTCTAATGTAGCAACGCAAAGTCTTCCTTGACATAGCTTAAGTATTTCAGCAACAAGTCCTTTGTTTTTACAACTTATAGATCCTATTCTAGCTCCACAGGCACTATATCTTTTAGATACACTATCTATAATAATAACTCTATCTTTTATTTCATCTATATTTCCAAAACTTGTATACTCAAGTCCGTCATAAACAAATTCTCTGTAAACTTCATCTGCTATTATCCAAAGATTATGTGTGATAGCTAAGTTTGCTATCATATAAATTTCTTCTTTTGTATAAACTGTTCCAGTTGGATTTCCTGGATTGGAAAGCAATATACCTTTAGTTTGAGGGGTAATTAAAGATGTTATATAATCTTTAGATGGGAGATGAAAACCATCTTCAGCATTAGTAGTAATAGGCTTTATATCTACATTAATAGATTGACTAAAGCCATTGTAGTTAGTATAAAAAGGTTCTGGGGCTAGTAAATTATCTCCTGGATCGCATATAGCCATCATAGTGAAAAGCAAGGCCTCACTTCCACCATTTGTGACAAGTATTTCATCATTTTCAAAATGCATATCGTATGTGACATAGTAGTCTTTTAAAGCTTTTATTAGTTCTGGAATGCCTGGTGATGCAGCATACTCTAAAACTTCGCTATTAAAATTTTTTACTGCGTTAAAAAAACTTTTAGGTGTCTTAATATCTGGTTGACCTATATTTAAGTGATAAACTTTAATTCCTCTAGCTTTAGCATCAAGTGCATAAGGAACTAATTTTCTTATTGGAGAAGCCTGCATAGAACTAACTCTCTTTGAATATTTCATTAAAAATACCCCCTATTAAATTAATATAGAAGACTAAAATTATAATGCGTATCCAAGTTTATAGTAACATAATTAAAATTAAAAATCACCTACAAAGTAGTAATATAGCCAATGTATACAGTACTAAAAAATCACTGATATAAAATTTATTTAATATATGAAAAAACTAAATAAACTTTATAAAAATTAAAATATTAAATTATAAAAGTTTACAAAATATATTACTATATGATAGATTATGATAAGAATTGGGTAATATAATTTTTATAAAGGTAGTTAAACTAAGGAGGAATAAATGAAATTTATATCATGGAATGTTAATGGGATAAGAGCTTGTGTAACTAAAGGATTTTTAGATTATTTTAAAGAAGTAGATGCAGATATATTTTGCCTGCAAGAAACAAAACTTCAGGAGGGACAAATAGATTTAGAACTTGAAGGATATCATCAATATTGGAATTATGCACAAAAGAAAGGTTATTCAGGAACTGCTATATTTACAAAAGAAAAGCCTTTAAATGTATATTATGGTATAGGTATAGAAGAACATGATACTGAAGGAAGAGTTATAACTTTAGAATTTAATGATTTTCATTTTGTAACAGTTTATACTCCAAATTCACAAAGTGAATTAAAGAGACTTGAGTATAGAATGAAATGGGAAGATGATTTTAGAGATTATTTAGTTAAGTTAGATAGCATAAAGCCAGTTATAGTATGCGGAGACTTAAATGTAGCTCATGAAGAAATAGATTTAAAAAATCCTAAAACTAATAGAAAAAATGCAGGATTTACAGATGAAGAAAGAAATAAATTTAGTGAATTTTTGAAAGAAGGATTTATAGATACTTATAGATACTTTAATCCATCAAAAGAAGGAGCATATTCTTGGTGGTCATATAGATTTAATGCAAGAAAAAATAATTCTGGATGGAGAATTGATTACTTTGTAGCATCTAAAAAGTTAGAGGACAGGTTAGTAAGTGCTGATATTCATAATGAAATATTAGGTTCAGATCATTGTCCAGTAGAATTAGTTATTAAATAAAAATAAAAAATTGAAAAATAATTAATAAAAAGCCATATGTATTAATATAATATAATATCGAACCGCTAAATTTGAGAAGTTTCGCCGACACGTTGCCCAGGCAATAGATGTTAGAGTGTAAAATATCATTAGAAATATTAGCAAGAAATAGTACTAATATTTAGATTAAAGCGGATTTTTATAATTAGGGGGATACATATGAAGTTATTAGATCTTAAACATAAATTAGAAAAAGGAAAATCATTAGGGGCAGAAGTTGTATATATAAAAGAAGATAGTCTTATATGTGGAGTAGGCTCTATTTATAAAGATTGTGAAAACAAAAATATAACATTATTAAGATCAAAAGAAGAAAGTGTTAAAGTAAATGATTTTATGAAGATCTTAGATGAATTATATACTAGCGTAGGAGATGTAGATATTTTAATTGGAAATGATGAGCATAGTAGAGAGATTAAAAAAGAAATTAAAAGTGTAGAGTTTGCCCAATATGAATTAATAAAGATGTTATTTATAAATATATAAAAAGATAGACTATTTATAGTCTATCTTTTTTTATATTTTGGAGCATCTATCAAAAATTGATTAGTTTTGCCCATTTTATAAGCCAGATCAATTATTTTTTTTATCTTCTTTAGATAATTCTCTGTCTAAAATCTTGCTAAACTCGCTAAACAATTTATCATAATCAATTACTTTCTTAGGGCTACGCTTAACACTAGATGGTTTAACTGTAGTATATATATAAGTATCAGGAACAATACTTGGATTATAAATTCTTATGAAAACTTGTGCAGTATAGTATGCGTCATTTAATGCATTATGATAAGACTTTTCTTGCTTAACACCTAATATATTTATAGCATTTTGAAGGCCTATGCTTTTACCAACAGGGTTGTTAAAATGCTTAGACGCATGTTGTTGAATATTAATATACTCCTTAGGCAAAGACTTTGAAGGCAAATCGTAATACTTTATATTTCTATATAACTCTTTTAAGTCACCAGTTCCCCATACACATAAAATTGGATCTTTAGAAGATATAAATTTTTTAAAATCTTTATAAACTTGAACAAATCCTGGAGCATTTGAGACATCTTTCATTGTAATTCCAGTCATTTTTCCAACAAAAGGATGAATCCCTTTATATATTTCGGGTTTTACAAAACTATTAAATGTATCTATTATATTAAAACTACTATCTAATTTAATTGCACCAATTTGCACTATTTCAAAAGGACATCTTTCATTAGATACAGTTTTATTAAGTGATTTATCAAAACCTTGATTAAATTCTAAATCAAAAACTATATATTCCATGGCATCTTTCTCCTAAATTATCTTATGTTAATTATATAATAAATTAACTTATAAAGTAAAATAAATACTTACTCTTTAGTATACCCTATATTTATAAAAATGTTAAATTATTGTATAAATGATTTAATCAATTAAGAATAAAAATATTGCGAACCTTTTAATGCTAATATATAATAAGTATAAATAAATAAACGAACAAAAAATGTATATACAAAGAAAGTATACGAAGTGTTAAAAAGTATCTTGGACATGTTTCTTTTTATTAAGTTATAAAATATTATATCAATAGATTGGGGGAGTGGTAATATGAAAAAATTATTATACACTATAGCAAAAGAGAATCATAATGAAAAAGATTTACGTGAAATTTTAAGTGAAAATGAAAACATCAAGTTTGTTTCTTTAATGGGGGTAGACCTAGGAGGAAATGCAACGGATGAGAAGATACCAATGAAATTATTTCTAGATGATATAGATGACTTTTTAGAATCAGCTATACAAACGGATGGATCTAGTGTTGAGCTTCATAATATAGCAACGCTAAATAATGCTAAAGTAGATTTAATGCCCGATGTTGATAGTAAATGGTATATAGATTATAATTTTGAACATATTGATGAAGAGCTTAATTTACCAGTAGGTACACTAAAAATACCTGCATTTTTAATACATGATAATAAGAAAGTATGTTCAAGGGGTATACTAAAAAAGGCAGAGAAAAACTTTAAAAAATCTCTTTTAGAACTATTTAAAGAATATCCTCATGTTATAAATAATATCGGAATAAAAGATGTATCAGATATAGAAGAAATAATATTAACATCAGCTACAGAATTAGAATTTTGGGTAAATACACCAGAAGATAAAGCTGATTTAGAAAAATTATATGTATCGCAAAGTTTAAAAGAACAGTATTGGAAGAGGACTCATGGTATTATAAGAACTTGTTTAGAGAAAAGCTTAATATTACTTGAAAAATTAGGTGTAAATCCAGAAATGGCTCATAAAGAAGTTGGTGGTATACATCGTTCTATAAGTATAGATGGTAAAACAAATCATGCAATGGAACAATTAGAAGTTTCATGGAAATTCTCGACTCCACTTCAAGCAGCAGATACTGAATTATTAGCAAGGGAAGTTATTGAAGATGTTTTTGCATCAAATGGATTAGAAGTTACATTCAAAGCAAAGCCAATACATGGAGTAGCAGGAAGTGGAGAGCATACTCATGTAGGTGTAAGTGCTAAATTAAAGGATGGTAGCATAAAGAACTTATTTGCTCCAAAAGATATGAAAGAAGATTATTTAAGTGAAATAGGATATGGAGCACTTATGGGAATACTTCATAACTATGAAGTACTAAATCCAATTGTAACATCATCAAATGATGGATTTAATAGATTAGTACCAGGATTTGAAGCTCCAGTTTGTATAGTTACATCTTTAGGGCATTCTTATGAAGTGCCATCAAGAAATAGATCTGTACTTGTTGGATTAGTAAGAGATATAAAAAGTCCAAAATCAGTAAGACTTGAACTAAGAGCACCGAATCCTCTATCAAATACTTACTTAGTAATAGCAGGATGTTACCAAACGATGTTAGATGGTATAAAGGCTGCTGCAAAGAGCAAATTAAGTACAAGAGAACTTGAGAAAGAACTATCTAAGAATGTAGGTGAAGAAAGCTTCTACTTAGATACAAATAGAGCATACAGAGATGAGCAAGATGTATTTAAACATTATACATTAGAGGAAAGAAATGAAAGATTTGGAGCACCACCAGCAACTGTTTATGAAGCTATGAAGAATTTAGAAACTTACTCTTATAAACTAGAAGCTTTAAAACAAGGAGATGTATTTAATGATGCTATAATAAATTCATTTAAAGCAGGTGCTATAGATAGGTGGACTAAAGAATTAAAAAATAGAATAATTAAAGAAGATATAGAAACTATAGTTTCATATGCTAAATTACACAATAAAGAAAATATGGATGCATTAGATGAAGTTATGTGGAATTCAATATCAGATATTAAGTTTAAGGTAATGAAAGATACATTAACTAAGACATCATTATTTACTCAAATAAGAGATGCAATAGAATGTAAGGATTATAAAAAAGCATCTGATTTACAACTTGAATTAAGTACTGAGATGGAAGAAATAGAAAAATTATATATGCAATATAAGAAAAATATATATTAATGCAAATAAAAAAAGAAGAGCTAACTCTTCTTTTTTTATTTCTAAGTAGATTATAAATTCTAATCGCTATACTTTAAATACTAAGTGAACGATTAAGCTTATAAACAATAAGTAAGCGCAGATATTAATTGTAGAATTAGGAATTATATTTTTTGAGGAAAAAAAATTAAATTTAATTATAAAAATTAGGACAAATATAATAACATATCCTGAATTAATAAAAAAGCCATGTATACTATAAAGAGCTAATACATGAAGTGTTGCAAATAATAAAATCATCAATATAAAGAAAGAATTGTATTTAGTTAATACAGGTAATATTTTATTGACGATTTTTTTTAGTTTTAAATTATTAGATATATAGTATATATCTCTTAATAAGTACATTAAAGTATATAATAATATAAACACTGAGGATATAAAGCCAGATAAAATAGCTAAATCTTTAATCATTTATAAATCCCCCTTTTCCTATTACTATATAATATTTAAATATATTAAATATGTGAATAAATAATATATTTAAATCTGTTCTTTAATGTTTTTTGAGATTAAATCAATAGCGATATCAGGAACTACAGCTAAATCTTCAGTATTAAAATAATAAGTTATATTTGAGTCAAATAGTATGTTTGCATTTGCTTCAAATTCATCATCACTAAACCAAATAATAAATATCATAAATGTATTACCTACAAAATTAAACTTATAAGCTAAATCGCCCATATTTACTTTCTCAGCCCCTAAATTATCCATAAAAATTTTGTACTTATCTATACAATCGGAAAATTCATAAGCTAGTCTTTTTATGGTTCTATTTAGAAAATTATTATAGTAAACGTTTCCGCCAGGGATTTCTTTAAAGGTAATAAATTTATTAGTAGGAGGTATACCTGTTGCATTTAATAAGTATCGAGTAATTATAATATCTAACTCTAAATTATTAGATTTTTCTAAGATTTTGCCACTTGGGTATTCCATAGTAAACAAATTATTCATTAAATTAATTTCAAATATAGATAAATCCTCATTAAATTTAACATTACTCAATTTACTAATATCATTAGGGTCTAGATTTTTAATTTTTTCTCTGGAGTAGTCAAGAACCAAATTGTAGTTACTTTTTTTTATATCTTTTGCATTCATATTTTCTAACCTCCTATTAATAGACTAAAAATTCTAAAAAATTATATATAATTTATTGCGAAATGAAAAGAAAACGTTTTATAATAAAATTAAGAAAACGTTTTATAAGGATATATTTATATTATATCTTAAAATTTATCTTAGGGGGTATTTGTATGAATAAAAGAGGGATTTTAGCGTTAAGTATGGCTGCAATGATGTTATTTTCAGTTGTAGGGTGTAGTTCATCAGAGTCTGATGGAGGAAGTGAAAAGGGGGGAGCATCAGACCTGCCAAAAATAGGTGCTACAATATACAAATATGATGATAACTTTATGTCTGCAGTACGTAGAGAATTAGAAGCAAATGCAAAGGATAAAGCTGAATTAATAATCAATGATTCACAAAATGACCAAGCAAAACAATTAGAACAAATTGATACAATGATAGCAAAAGGTGTTAAAGTACTAGCTATAAACTTAGTTGACCCGAAAGCTGCAACTACAGTTATAGAAAAAGCTAAAGCTGCAGAACTTCCTGTAATATTCTTTAATAAAGAGCCAGATAAAGCTGCAATGGAAAGCTATGATAAAGCTTACTATGTTGGAACAGATTCAAAGGAATCAGGGGTTATACAGGGAGAAGTTATGGCTA
Organism: Faecalimicrobium dakarense; assembly: GCF_000499525.1. GTDB lineage: Bacteria > Bacillota > Clostridia > Peptostreptococcales > Peptostreptococcaceae > Faecalimicrobium > Faecalimicrobium dakarense. The sequence continues at coordinate 35,836 of NZ_HG529252.1, forward strand.
AACAATGGGAACAAAACAAAGAAAAATGGGATAAAAATGGAGATGGAAAAATTCAATATGTAATGATAAAAGGAGAACCAGGACATCCAGATGCTGAAGCAAGAACAGAATATTCTATAAAAACATTAAATGAAAAAGGAATAGAAACTGAAGAGTTAGCGGTAGATACTGCTATGTGGGATGCTGCAAAAGCTACAGAAAAAATGGATGCTTGGTTAGCTAAATTTGGAGATAAAATAGAATTTGTAATTTGTAATAATGATGGTATGGCTTCTGGTGCAGTTGCTTCTCTTGAAAAAGAAGGATATTTCTCAGGAGATAAATTTATGCCGGTTATAGGTGTGGATGCTATACCAGAAATAATAACTCTTATAGAGAGTGATAAAGTAATAGGAACAGTATTAAATGATGCTATGAATCAAGGTAAAGCTGTTATAGACTTATCTATAAATGCTGCTTCTGGTAAAGATGTAGCTGAAGGAACTGATTGGAAATTATCTGATAAAGTTCTTCGTGTTCCTTATGTTGGAATAACAAAAGAAAATATAGGTGATGCAAAGTAATATAATACATAATTAAATAATAACTAAATAGTTTTAATAAACCAAGAAGATTAATTTAATCTTCTTGGTTACGTCTAAAGGAGGCGCAACTTTTGGAAAATATAAATAGTAAGTTTGTATTAGAAATGAAAGATATATCGAAAGAATTTCCAGGAGTAAAGGCTTTATCAAATGTAAATTTGAATGTTAGACCAGGAACAGTTCATGCCTTAATGGGTGAAAATGGAGCTGGTAAATCAACATTAATGAAATGTCTATTCGGTATATATCAAAAAAATTCAGGACAAATATTTCTAGATGGTAAAGAAATAAATTTTCAAAATACAAGGCAAGCCTTAGATAACGGAGTATCTATGGTACATCAAGAATTAAATCAGGTTAGGCAAAGAAATATATTAGATAATATATGGTTAGGGAGATATCCTAGAAGTGGACTATTTATAGATGAAGATAAAATGTATAAAGATACAATAAAGATATTTAAAGATTTAGATATTAATGTTGATCCACGTCAAAAGGTAAACTCTTTATCTGTATCACAAATGCAAATGGTAGAGATTGCAAAAGCTGTATCATATGATTCAAAGGTAATTGTCATGGATGAACCAACATCATCTCTTACTGAAAAAGAAGTAGACCATTTATTTAGGATAATAAATAAATTAAGAAAAGATAATGTAGCAATAATATATATATCACACAAAATGGAAGAAATATTAAAAATATCTGATTATGTAACAGTAATGAGAGATGGTCAATTAATAGATACAAAAGAATCTAGTGAATTAACTATAGATAATATTATTAGTATGATGGTAGGAAGAGATATGTCTAATAGATTCCCAACAAAGGATAATCATCCAGGGGAAGTAATATTAGAAGTAGAAAACTTTACTGAAGAAGATACGTTTGGATTAAAAGATGTTAGTTTTAGCCTAAGAAAAGGGGAAATTTTAGGGATAGCAGGATTAGTTGGTTCTAAAAGAACAGAAATAGTAGAAGCTTTATTTGGAATGAGAAAACTTCAAAGTGGAACTATTAAATTACATGATAAGGTAATTGAAAATAAACACCCAAGACGTGCTCTTGAGAATGGATTTGCATTAGTTACAGAGGAAAGAAGAAGCACGGGGATATTCCCTATGTTGAGTATAGAATTTAACTCTATTATATCGAATATGGATGCTTATAAAGCTAATGGATTATTTTTATCTAATAAAAAAATGTCAGGAGATACCAAATGGGTTATCGACTCTATGAATGTAAAAACTCCATCGCAAAAAACTCCAATAGGAAGTTTATCGGGAGGTAATCAACAAAAGGTTATCATAGGTAGATGGTTACTTACAAATCCTGAAGTTCTTATGTTAGATGAGCCTACAAGGGGAATAGATGTAGGAGCAAAATATGAAATTTATCAATTAATAAATGACCTTGCAAGTAAAGAAAAGGGAATAATAATGATAAGTTCAGAAATGCCAGAACTTATAGGGGTAACTGATAGAATTTTAGTAATGAGTAATGGAAGAGTTGCTGGAATTGTTGATTCAAAAAATACTACGCAAGAAGAGATAATGAAATTATCAGCGAAGTTTTTAGAGGGGGATAGCTATGAAGTCTCAAGTTAAAGAAACTATAAATAGTAAAAAATCAATAAAAGAGTTTGTTACAAATAATGCTATACAATTAGTTTTAGTAGCATTATTATTTATAATAATATTTATAGAACCTACATTTCTTTCTATAAATAACCTTAGAAATATATTAGCACAGTCATCTATACGTGTGATAATTGCACTTGGTGTAGGTGGAATAATAGTAACTCAAGGTACAGACCTTTCTGCAGGACGTATAATTGGCTTAGCAGCAGTTGTATCAGCATCGCTACTTCAAGCAACTGATTATGCTTATCGTATGTATCCAGATTTACAGAAACTCCCATTAATAGTACCGATAATATTAGCAATGATTCTATGTGGATTTATGGGAGCTTTAAATGGTTTTGCAGTAGCAAAACTTAAAACACCTCCATTTATAGCAACTATGGGTACGATGCTTATAGTATATGGATTAACATCACTATATTTTGATAGACCTCCATATGGAGCACAACCTATAGCTGGTCTTGATTTGGCATTTACAAAGCTTGCTCAAGGAAATATAGGTACAGGAAATTTTAGAATACCATATCTTATAATATATGCAATAATAATTTCTGTAATAATGTGGTTTATATGGAATAAAACTAAGCTTGGTAAAAATATGTTTGCAATAGGTGGAAATCCAGAAGCAGCAGAAGTTTCAGGAGTAAACGTTGCAAGAAATATTATAATAATATATGTAATAGCAGGGGCACTTTATGGCCTTGCAGGTTCGCTAGAAGCAGCAAGAGTTGGTAGTGCTACTAATAATACAGGATTTATGTATGAGATGGATGCAATAGCAGCATGTGTTGTTGGAGGAGTATCTTTTGCAGGTGGTGTTGGTAGTATAGGTGGTATTATAACAGGGGTTTTAATATTCCAAGTTATAAACTACGGACTTGCATTTATTGGAGTAAGTACTTATTTACAATTTATAGTAAAAGGTTTAATCATAATAGCAGCAGTTGCACTTGATACTAGAAAACATATTAAAAAATCATAAAATTTACATAAAAAATTAATTAGTAAAAACATAACACTCATATAAATATACTCAATAAAAAAAGACCCTTTATAGGGCTTTTTTTATTGAATATAAAGTATAAATCTTAAGAAAATGAATTTACTTATACAAAAAAAGTAATAAGTTCTATAAAAATTGTCAATATTAATAGATAGTGGAAAAAGGAGTGAAAAAATAATGAGTAAAACTATAAATAAAATGATGGTATTAACATTATTATCGATAAGTATTTTTATTTTAGGAAATAAAAACATAAATACATATGCACTAAATGAAAAAACTAATTTAGATTTATTACTTGAAAATAAAAAAGCACAAGAAGAGTTACAAGTAAAGATTAATGATTTGAAATCTAATATAGAAGCCCAAAATAGTCATATTAAGGAATTAGAAAATAAGGAAAATGATACTGAAGTTGTGAGTGTAAGCTTTGTGCCAGAAAGTGTGAAAAATAAAAATAATAGTATAAAAGACGAAGTAGCAAGTTTAACTAATGAAAAATATGAACTTGAAAAACAGTTAGAAAATTTTGTTATAGATGGTATAAAACTAGAAAAATCTATAGAAGAAGAAAAGTTAACATATTTAAATGAGAATAGCTTACAGTTTATACCAGGAGCATGGCCTCTTCAGTCTTACACAGAAATTAGTTCACCATTTGGAGAGAGGGTACATCCTATAACAGGAGAAGTAAAGTTTCATAGAGGAATAGATATACCAGCGCCACAAAATACAGATATATTATCTTCTGATGATGGTATAGTAATATTTTCCGGAAGCCAAAATGGTTATGGTAATGTAGTAAAAATTAAGCATTTTGATGGTAAAAAAACTGTATATGCCCATAATACTTCAAATGTGGTCAAAGAAGGGGATATAGTTAAAAAAGGACAAGTAATAGCAAAGGTAGGAACAACAGGTAACTCTACAGGAAATCATGTACACTTTGAAACAATAGTAAATGATGAAAATATAAATCCTATCAATGCTGTAAATAAATAAAAAATAGAAGAGCCTAACATAGGCTCTTCTATTTTTTATTTATCTAATAATTCAAATATATAATCTGAAATGCTGTCAGAATGTATTGTATTTTTAAAATCAATTATATTTGATTGCATAAAATCTTTTAAAGAATCAAACTCTCCAGAAGATAGACTATAAAAAAGTTTTTTTAAATCGTCTTCATCATGATATAAAAGACCAACTCCTTTATCAATTATAAATCTAGCATTTTCTATCTCTTGTCCGATTTTAGGAACTCTAACTATGACAGGTGTTTGAGAATGTATAGCTTCAAATAAAGTAGCACCACCAGGCTTTGTTATCATAAGATCATAATCTTTTACTAATTCATGCATATTGTTAACATACCCTAAAACGTTTATATTAGAAAGAGGTTTTTCAGCTGTTAAATTATTATATAATTTAGCATTACTACCTGTAATGATAGTTGCCTCTATAGAGTTTTTGTAATTATCTAAAAATTCATCAATCCAATACATAAAATCTTCACTTATATCAAATAAACCTCTACCTCCACCTAATATTAATAATCTATACTTATTAGGTATAGAAGTTTTTTCATTAGCGTGAAACTTTTTATTAATAGGTACGCCTGTTACCTTAATAGAATCAGGAGACATTCCCTTTTGAACAAACCTATTTCTAATCTCAATAGAAGGAACAAAATACATATCTGTAGTCGGATATACCCACTCAAGGGAGTCTACTACATCAGTAATAACTGTTAATGTAGGTATATTTATATCGGGACATTTCACTTTAAAGTTATCTACACAAGCAGCTGCAAGAGGGAACGTAGATATAATTAAATCTGGATTTTTATCAAGTATATAATCTGTAAGCTTAGGAGTATAAAGCTTATGAGAAATATCGTATTTAGATGTAAATGATTTTTTTAAATAATAATAATAGTTATATAAAGCAGGAGTATACTTTGTATTTCTTTCATAAAACTTAACCATTGGATCATTTGCCTTTGGCGCACTTGCAATCATAAAATTTTGAATAGTAATATTACATGTATTATCTTTTTCTAAAATAGCATCTTTAATAGCATTAGCAGCACTTATATGTCCAGCACCAAATTGAGCTGTAAGTATTAAAATATTTTTAGATTTATCTTTTTCAATCAATTTATCACCTCTATTAGATTTAACTTACCAATTATAGTATTATACATCTCAAATTGGATTTAATCAATCATATTAAAACTTATTAATTTTAGAAGGAAATATTTATGATAAGTTGAACATTTATAAATAAAGAGGTGTAAGTTATGGAGAATATAAGTACAAAAAATGAATTTAAAAAAGAAGATGTAAGTAATGATTTTATCTATGGATTAAAGTCATTAATATACTCTATAATAGGCCTAATTATTTTTTTTATACCAATAAAATCAAATGGACAAGTACAAACAATAATATATCATCTCTCATATAAATTGCAAATAGACGCAAGACCTTTATTAGAACTTTGTATAGTTTTATATACAACTATAGGGTGTTTAAAGTCTATATTTTCGTATAAAGATAAAAAAAATAGTATAAAAAAAATGTTTTTATACATTCGCCTATTAAGCATTTTAATATTAATAAATATTTTTTATGGAAAAAATACAATTATTTTTTTAGATGATAATGTATTACTTCTAATTAATGAGGTTATTCTAAATATAGCTACAGTACTGCCAATAAGTGCAATATTTATGCCATTTATATTAGAATATGGTCTTTTAGATATAGTAGAGTCCTATTCACAAAAGACTATGAAAAAAATATTTAAATTAAGTGGTAAAAGTATAGTAAATATATTGGTATATTTATTTGTAGATACTTTTAGTGGATTATTTATGACTAATAAATTATATAAAAGTGGAAAGCTAAGAGAAATTGAAGCTTGTATGATAATGCTAAATTTTTCTATAATATCATTTCCTATGAGTATTTACGTATCCAATGAACTAGATATAAATAGATTTGATTTTACAATAGTCAGTATATTTATAGCAATAGTTATGAATATTATATTATGTAGAATATATCCTTTAAATAAAAAGAAAAAATCATATTATATTAAAACGGGATATAAAGAAACTATACATAAAGATAATAAATTTCAAAAAGGATTAGATAAGCATCTTAGTAATAAAAATACAAAAAGTATATTTGTACATATATTAAATAATGCTGAAGAATCTATAAAAATTGTTATGGAGCTAATACCAAATATAGTAATTATTTTATATATAGGAAATGCAATAATTAATGCAGATATTATTATAGAGATACTTAAATATATAGTAAATCCATTATCTCAAATATTAAAAATTCCAAATACAAATGAATTTAATGAATTTTGCGTCAATTTATTTTATAATAATGTTGTAGCTATAGATATATTAAATAAAAATATAGAATATACAACTAGATTTCTAATTGGAATAGTTTCATTATTAACTTGTACATCACTAACTAGTAACATAGCGTATATTTCAAATACAGAAATTAAAATAAGTAAAATGGAATTTATAATATCTTATTTAGAAAGATTATTTATAATAATGATTTTTTACTCTATACTGCATTATTTTTATATAGGGTACATAACTTGATAAATTAAAATACAACAATAAAAACAATTCAAACATTATAGATTTATATAGGAGGTAGCAATTTGCACAATACTAAAATAATAGAAAATTATTTAACGGAATTATTGAACATACCTAGTCCGACAGGATATACAAAAGATATTATTAATTATATAAAAAAAGAATTAGATAATATGAATGTAGAATATAAGATTGGAAATAAAGGTATGTTAGTAGCTATAATAGAAGGAATAGATAAAGAAAATGAAATTACATTTTCAGCTCATATAGATACTTTAGGTGCTATGGTACAAGAAATAAAAGCAAATGGAAGGCTGGCAGTATCTCAAATAGGTGGATACATGATGAATACAATTGAAGGAGAGAACTGCTTAATACACACAAGAGATAATAAAAAATATGAAGGTACACTACAAACTATAAAACCATCTATTCATATACATGCAAGTGAGGCAAAAGAATTGCCAAGAGATTGCAAAAATTACGAAATAATAATTGATGAAGAAGTATTCTCAAAGGATGAAACAAAAAATTTAGGAATAGATATAGGAGATATTGTTTCATTTGATACTAGAACTAAAATAACTAATTCAGGATATATTAAGTCTAGATACTTAGATGATAAAGCATCTGTAGCAGCTATACTTTATGTTATAAAATATATGAATATAAATAATATAAAGCCTAGAAATACTATAAACTTCTTATTTAGTAATTATGAAGAAGTTGGGCATGGCTGTGCGACATTTATACCTAAGAACACAACGGAATTTATAGCAGTTGATATGGGATGTCCAGGAGAGGGCCAAAACTCAACAGAATACGATGTATGTATATGTACAAAAGATTCTAGCGGACCATACGATTATGATTTTATAAGTGAAATTGTTAATATTTGCAAGGAAAATAATGTAAACTATAAATTAGATATATACCCAAATTATAGCTCAGATGCAACAGCTGCCTTAAAAGCTGGATTAAATGCAAAATTTGCACTTATAGGACCAGGTATATTTGCATCACATGGCTATGAAAGA
>NZ_HG529253.1 GCF_000499525.1 Faecalimicrobium dakarense
TTATAAATTATATAAAATAAATTTATTGAAGATATAATAAAGCTATTTAAATATTTAAATAGCTTTATTTTTTATATAAATATATGAAAGTATTATATTACTAGACTTAAGTAGTATGAATATTGAAATATGTATTAATTAATTTTAATAAGGCTATAATAAATTTATAAATATCTATTGTGTAACGCATAGTACTGTGTTACTATTAATACATAAGAAGTGAAACATAGTATTGTGCATTAAACAGTACTGTGTTGTATAGAAAGGAGGAAATATATGAACACACAATTTAGAAAAGGCGTGTTAGAAATATGTGTATTAGCACTTATTTCTAAGAAAGATATGTATGGATATGAAATAGTTCAAAATATATCTAAAGTTATTGATGTTAATGAAGGAACTATATATCCAATTTTAAGAAGATTAACAAAAGAAGAGTATTTTGAGACATATATATTAGAGTCAAGTGAAGGACCTGCAAGAAAGTATTATAAAATAACAGAATTGGGAAGCCAAAATTTAAATAAGTTGATGGCTGAATGGAAAGAGTTTGTTAAGGCTGTAAATGTTTTAATTGAAAATGATAAGGGAGGTAATGACTTTGAATAAAGCAGAATTTTTAGAGATATTAAAAGACTATCTTAAAAAAGATTTTTCTGAAGATGAAGTTGCAGATATATTAAGAGATTACGAAGAGTATTTTGTAGATGGGGTTATAGAGGGAAAAAGCGATATGGAGATAATAAAAGCATTAGGATCACCTAAAACCATTGCAAATGAACTTATATCACAAATAAGAAATAATGATGATGCTAAATCATCTAAAAGGGATAGTATAGATGATAGATTAAATGTAATAAAATTAAGAGCAAAAGAAAATTACAATAAATGTAAAAAATATATAAGTGAAAAATTAACACCAAATATAGAAAATGAAGACCATAAAGCAAGTAGAAAATGTATACAAGTAGTTCTAGCTATATTATCTTTATTTTTAATAATACCTGCTTTTGTAGTTTTAATGACATTAATAACTATAGGAATAGGATTAGTTGCATCATTAGTAATTTATACAGGTATATTAATATTTACATTTAATTTTATATTTTCAACTCCACAATTAATAGGATTATTTATATTTGGATCTATGGCATTTATTGGTGGGGAAATACTTGCTTGGCAAATATACATATTTGCAATAAGATTATGTAAGAAAATAGTTAAAAGTTATATAAATTGGATGAAAACAAGAAACATATATATAAATGCTAGTAAGAAAAAAGAAGAATATGAAAAACAAGAAATAGAAATAAATGATGAAAAGTCAAATTATCATGATAATGAAGAATCTAAAGGTTATGATAAAGGAGATGAGAAATATGAATAAGAAATTATCTATATTTGCTATAATATTAGTAATAATAGGGGGAATAGGAACTGTATATTCAGGTATAAAATCTATACCATATTTTACAAATAAGGCATATGAAATACAAAAAGAAATGGACAAAGACGAAATTATATACAATGAGCAAATAGATGTCAATAAATTAAATATAAATACTATAAATGCCCATATTATAATAAAAAAACATGATGAAAATAGTGTAAAAATTACTAAAAGAGGAATAAGTAACTATGCTATACAAAACAATAATAAAGAATTAGTAATAACAGAAAAAGAACTAGATAGAAAACCTAATTATGATTTTAAAATTAATAATTTTGATGATCTTATAGAGTTAGCTAAATCAAATATTTATCAACATAATCAAGATATAACAATATATATTCCAAATAATGTAGACTTAAATGTATCTACAAGGTATGGATCTTTAAATGTTATAGATAATATCCTTTTAAATGATGTTTATTTTAAAACAATATATGGACCTATATCTTTACCTAACGAAGTTAAAAATTTAAAAACATTAGATATAGTATCTAAAGAGCATATCCAATTATCGATGGGAGAACTTTTAGGAATAGAAAATGTTAATATAACATCAGATTCAATAACTATGTATTCTAATGATAATGATATATTTATTGATAATATAGAAAAATATATACCAAATAATGTGAATTTAAATATTCAATCTTATGGTCAGGCTCATATTACAACGGAGATACCAGTGGCAAATAATCTTAATATAAATGGTCACGATTCTCAAGTAGAATTAAATATACCTATAAATAAATATAAGTTTAATGTAGATATGAAAGCATCGGAAAATATAGATTTAGAAAATTCATCAAATGATGATTCAGAAAACAACATAGTAAGAGAAATTAAAGGTACGTTAAATAAAAATTTAGACTCATTAGAAAAAGAATATAAGATTAATACAAACGTACGACATATAAATATTTTATAAATAAAAAGCTTCTCAAAATGAGAAGCTTTTTATTTTATAGAATTGTAAAAATCTACATAATCATCTTTAAAAATAGAATCCTTTAAAAATATAAAATTAAACTCATGATATAAATCAAAGTTATCAATATCTATAAAAACAAGTTCTTTATTATTAATTTCTTTTTCAATAGCTTTTTTATACATTAAGCTTATGCCAAGATTATCCTTAACTAAATCTTTTATAAGATTTATGTTACCAAGTTCTATAAAATGATTAAAGTTTTCATAAGAATAGTTATGTTCATAAAGCCACATTTCAAAAATTTCTCTAGTTCCAGAACCTTTTTCTCTAATTATTAAACGGCTATCAAGTAAATCGTCAATATTAACATGAGGTTTGTTAGTAAGTTCATTATCCGGAGAAGTTACAACTACAAATTCTTCTTTGCTAAATAAGTAAGTTTCATATTCAGATTTATTAAAGTGTCCTTCAACTAAAGCAAATTCAATTAATCCTTTTTTTAACATATCAAGTAATGTAGAAGTATTATCAACAACTACTGATAAATTTGTTGAGGGAAACTCAGAAATATACTTTTTCACTATATTAGGAACAATAAATTCACCAATAGTACGGGTAGCCCCAAAAGATAAAGATTTATTGTTAGAATTTAAAGTTTTTATATTATTTTCAATAGCATTTGACATAGTTTTAAGATGAAGCATGTTATTTAAAAAAACTTCGCCAGCCTTTGTAAGTGTAAGACTTTTACCAACATACTGAAATAATTTTACATTATATTTAGATTCAATATATTTTATATGCTGAGTAACAGCAGGCTGAGTAATACATAATTTCTTTGCAGTTTTTGTATAGTTTTTACTTTCACAAAGCTGTATAAATGTTTCTAATCTAAAATCAAGCATACAAATTCCCCTTAGTATTTATAATTTAGCTTATATAATAACTCGAAATATATTAAAATTTCAAGTTTTATTTACATATATAAATGCTTTAAAATATTAATTTATTGTTTTATAGAATAATTATATCATAATTGATGATTTGAAAAGTTTAGCAATTACAGATTATATAAAATAAAAGTAAGTATATGAGAAACTTAGATATGTACAATAAGATACATTTATAATAATACAAAATATATTTTACAGAGCGACAAGACTATACAATGAGCAACTAAATAATATTAAGTTAGTAGAACTTTATAGATTTAAATGATAAATAGGCTATATTTTAAATAAACATAGCCCCTTAATAAAATAAAAAATATTATTAATATTTCAAATTATAAAAAATATACATACTTATCTATAAGGATTCATAGATTTTCTTTTACAGAAATCGCAGTCACAAGGACAGTCACATCTACAATCGCAATCACAATCACAGTCGCAGTGGTGATCACAATCACAGCATCCAGTCATATAGCTACGATCTTTTGGTATATGACGTGGTGAAACAGTACAAGCAGTGCAGTTTATTATATTTAAAGAAGCAATTTTTAATACTATTTGAGCAAAATCAGATACTCTATCTTCTAAATCATCTATCTCTTCTATTAGTACACGAAGTAGACATTCAAATATTTCACATTTACAATCAAAATGAGATTTGCATAAGCACTCTAAGTTTTTAATTTTTAATATTATATTTGCAAGTAGCTCTATTATTTCAAATAATAAACATAAAACTTTAGATAGCAAATTACAATCTTTAGTAGAAGAACATTTAAGTTGACATAGTAGTTTTTCTATATTTTCTAATATACATTTTAGTCTTTGTATTTGTAATAAATATCCATGATGTTTGTTGCAACAAGTATGCTTTTCTATATTTGATACAGTGCATATTAATAAATTTATTAAATCAAAACAATCACAATCATCATGTTCTTGCTTCATAGGAATACATATATTTTTATCAAAAAAATCGCAAATTATTTTTTGTACTAGATGATGTTCTTTTAAACAATCGTTGTTATTACAAAACATGTTACATTTTATATCAGATAAATTATTATAAATTATATCTAAATCGTTATTTAAAAACAAAGTAATACCCCCTAATATTTTTATAGTATAAGCTCCTAAATAAGGAGCTTATACTTAATTTTTAGAATTACATATATCTTTTACTACCCTCTGGATACTTAGAATTTACATCCAAAATCTTTTTTGCATTTACAGCAATTGTGTTTTTTCCAATCATCATGGCATTTACAGTTGTTGTGTTTTTTCCAATCATCATGGCATTTACAGTCGTTGTGTTTTTTCCAATCATCATCGCATTTAAAGTCGTCATGTTTTTTCCAATCGTTATTAAATTCCCAGTCTTCGTCACCAAATGGCCAGTCGTTGTCATTAAACTTCCAATCATCGTTACATTTGTCATCGTGACAATTATCATTGTGAGGTCTACATTTTTTAGCAGCAAATTTAATAAATGCTATAGCTAAATCTCCTAATTTCTCAATTAATTTTTGAATTTCATCTAATTCTTTTTCTAAGTCACAAATTAGACAGTCACAGAATGAAGAAGTTACATCGTTGCATGTATGCTCATGCTTACAGAAAGCTAATAATACAATTATTTTAACTATGATAGATACTACTAAAAGTATAACTTGTAATAATATGCAGAATAATTTTCCTACTAAATGAGAAGCTCCATCAATACAGTTAATAGATTTCAATGTTTGTTTTAAACATTTACATAAATCTAAAGCTCTTTCTAACTGTTTTTTAAGTCTATGATTATCTACATTACAGATTACGTCTTCTAATTCCTCACAAAGTCTATCAAGTATTCCTTCATGTCCAGGGTGTGGACAAAAGCCCATTTCTTCAAGTTGAGCTTGAGCTGTTTGCCAACAATGATGTGAACAAGGAGATCCTACTAAAATACATTTTATAATATCAAATATATCGCAAGGTGTAAGATGATGAGGTTGTCCACCAAATCCTTCAGGATTAAGCATAGTTGCAACATTCATAAGATCGTTAGAACAAGCTTGCAATCCGTTTATATTATTTTTATTTTCCACAATATACCACTCCTAATTAATTTTTGTTGAGATATCTCATCTCCCTACTAATATATGAACTAAATCGACTAATGACACAAAAAAATTCAAAAAATTCTGATAAAAATTTATAACTTTTTTAAAAAAAATCATATTATAAAATATATACCTAATAGGAGGGAGTATATATGAGTCAACTATGTAAATTACGTGAGGGGAATGTAGGATTATGTCCTGTAAGTGCAAATAAAATATATGATAGTGTTAGAAGTACAAGTAATATAAACTCTAATTTACCTATTACTTTTAAAGTTTTTAGCGAATGTGATCTACCAATTAATACAAAAATAGATATAACTGGAACTAAGTTTGAATATAGTATATTCAACATAAAGAAAGATGTTCTGATAAATGGACATAAAGTTTTAACTGACTCAAGCCTGAAAAAAGATAAAATATGCTTAAAAAAGGAGTATGTAAACCTAATAGATAAAAACTGTGAAAGTTTATTACTAAATATAACTGAAAATATTAAATTCAATCTAAAAATAAACATAAAAATAAAAGGAACTGCACATATAAATGAATGTAAAAGTGTATATTTTGAAGCTTTTGGAGAGGGAAGAGACTGTATAAATACAATAATCGTCAGCGAAATATTTGTACCAAATTTTTTGAATTGTAATTCTAGTGTTTATTTGAGCTTAGAAAATGAAATTATAGGTGTGGCCAACCCAGAATATACTTTTTTATCACCTATATACGATTGTAAATCAAATATAGAACATTTATTAGGAAATGTATTTACAAGTTACACTATAAACCTAAATATAGCATCTTTAATACCATCATATTTAGAGCTATTTGCGTATAAGTAAAAATAAATTCTACATACTATATGTAGAATTTATTTTTTTTGTATATTTAAAATATAATAAATTATTAAACTTTTGAATAAGGATAAGATAATTATTTAAAAACTAAATTTAACTATAAATTAAACTTATAAATCAATAAATATTTATAAGTTTACTTTTTTGTAAAAGGATTGCTATAATTTTAATAGATATTAACTGTTAAAAAATTAATTATTTAAAGTTGAACTTTTATATAAATAAAAAGGGGGGCAAAAGGTGAATATTTTAGTAATTGGTGGAGTAGCAGCTGGTACTAAAACAGCTGCAAAATTAAAACGTGAGAATAGAGAATATAATGTAACTCTTATAACTAAAGGAAAGGATATATCTTACGCTGGATGTGGATTACCATATTATGTAGGTGGTGTAATTGAAGATAAGGATAGTCTTATAGTAAATACCCCTGAAAGTTTTTCAAAACTTACAGAAGTAGATGTTATAACTAATACCGAAGCCAAATTTATAGATAGAGAGAACAAGATTGTAATTGCTAAAAATCTTTCAAAAGAAGAAGAAGTTAGATTTAAATATGATAAATTAGTTCTTACAACAGGTGCAGATCCTATAAAGCCTTCAATAGAAGGTATTGACTTACAAGGTATTTATTATATGCGTACGCCAAAGGATGCTATAGATTTAAGAGAAGTTATTGATAAAAAAGAAATTAAAAGAGCTGTAGTAGTTGGTGGAGGATTTATAGGACTTGAAGTTGCTGAAAATCTTCATGAATGTAATATAAAAACAACTATAATAGATGCAGCAGATCATATATTACCAGGATTTGATAATGAAGTAAGTTCATATATAGAAGATGAACTTATCGAAAGTGGAATAATGGTACTTACTAATGAGAAGTTATCTTCAATTGAAGGAAAGGATAAAGTAAGTAAAATAAGAACTGATAAAAGAGCTATGAAAGCGGACTTAGTAGTAATGGCAGTAGGAATAAAACCTAATGTGGAACTTGCAAGAGACTGCGGGCTAGAATTAGAAAATAATAAGACTATAAAAATTAATGAATATATGCAAACAAGTGACAATGATATATATGCAGCAGGAGATTGTGTAGCTGTAAAACATATATTAAGTAATAAGCAAGTGTGGTCTCCTATGGGATCTTCTGCAAATAAAGAGGGAAGATGTTTAGCTCAAACCTTAGCGGGTAAAAACTCAGAATTTAGGGGTGTTTTAGGGACTGCAATAGTTAAATTATTAAATATAAATGCGGCAAGAACAGGACTTACAGAAAAGGAAGCTACCCAATTAGGATATGATGTTGAAAGTGTAATAGTTCCAATAGATGATAAGGCTCATTATTATCCAGATGCAGATATTATATTTATAAAACTTATAGCAGATAGAAATACTGAAAAAGTACTTGGTGCTCAAATATTTGGAAAAGGGATAGTAGATAAGCAAATAGATGTAGTTGCAACAGCTATAACATTTAATGCAAAGGTTTCTGATTTACAAAACCTAGATCTTGCTTATGCACCACCATTTTCGACAGCAATACCTCCAATTGGACACGCGGCAAATGTATTACTTAATAAAATAAATGGTGAACTTGATACAATAACATATGATGAGTTTATAAAAAACCAAGATTTATATAAAATTTTAGATTCAGGAAAAGTACAGAAATTGGAAGGTGCAAGGTTTGTAGAGCTTAGGAATATTAACGGAAAAATAGATGGTATTGAATATGATGATAAAATACTTCTTGTATGTGCACGAGGAAAAAGAGCATATATGACATATAATAGAATGAAATATTATGGATATAAAGATGTTAAAGTTTTAGAGGGTGGAATAGCTTTAAATAAAGATTTATTAAATTTAGAATTAGTAGGGGGAAACTAAAATGGCTAAATTAAGTGATGAAATGAGAAAAGCAGTTAAAGGGCAAGGTTTTTTATCAAATAATGATGGAGAGCACTTTTCTTGTAGAGTTATAACTGAAAATGGAGCTTTATCAGCTAAACAGCTTAAAAACGTATCTGAAATAGCTGAAAACTTTGGAAGTGGAAAAGTATCATTAACAACAAGACTTACATTAGAAATACCAGGGATAAAATATGATGATATAGAAAATGTAAAAGAATATCTTAAAAAAGACAACTTAGTATCAGGAGGGACTGGTTCAAGAGTTAGACCAATAGTACCATGTAAAGGAACTGTATGTACTTTTGGACTTTGTGATACGCAAGGATTAGGAACAAAATTACATGAATTGTTTTATAAAGGTTGGTATGATGTAAAGCTACCTCATAAATTTAAAATAGGTATAGGTGGATGTCCAAACAACTGTATTAAGCCAGATTTAAATGACTTTGGTATAGTAGGTCAACATATTCCAGAGTATGATAGAGATATGTGTTCAGGATGTAAAAAGTGTGGACCTTTATCAGTTTGTAAGACAGGAGCTTTAAAGATAGTTGATGGTAAATTATCTATAGATAGAGAAATGTGTAACAACTGTGGTTTATGTATAGATAAATGTCACTTTGATGCAATAGAAGAAGGGCAAAGGGGACTTAAAATATATATTGGTGGTAAATGGGGAAAAGTATCTAGACCAGGAAATTTAGTGACAGGTATATACACTGAAGATGAGATTATAAATATAATAGAAAAAACATTACTTATATATCGAGAACAAGGAAAAACTGGTGAACGTTTTGGTGATATGATAGATAGGATAGGATTTGAAAAAATAGAGTCTCAGTTATTAAATAATGAAATACTAAATAGAAAAGATGAAATATTAGATGCAAACCTTCATATCATAGGTGGGGCAACATGCTAGTTATGAGTAGAATGTAGATTTAAATATTAAAATTTATTATAATTAAATTATAATTTAATTTAAAAAATAAAATTTTTAAGAGAAAAAAATGAAAAAAACAAAATAAAGTAGAAAAATAGGATAAAAATGCTAAAAATATAAAGTATACTGTGCTATAATAAAATAAAGCTTAAATGAAGAAGAGGTATACTTATGAATAAATTAGCAGTAAATTTAGGTATAATTGCTACTATTTTATTAATTACAGGATGTGCAAGTAATAATATAAGTGATAGTAGTGCTATAGATGCTAAGTCATCTTATATAATTGACGATACACAGAGTCAACCTTTAGAAGCAGCAGGAGAAGTTAATGGAATTACAAAAGATTCAGGTAAAGCGAATAAATTTGTTAATACCACAAAAATACCTATAAGTATGTTATCTAAAGATGTTAAAGATATTAGATTTGTTGAGGTAGAAGAAAATAGTTCTCTAGAAGAAAAAGTTGAGACTATAATTAACTTTATTTCTCATGAAGCTTTTAATGATTTACCTATTAAAGTAACTGTTTATGGAGAGGAAACTGCTAGAGTCGAACTAGTAGAGCCAACAGATATAGAAAATAGTAGGGTGTCATGGAAAGACGATTACTTAAACGAATATACTAAAGAATATACAGTAAATGCGATAATAAAAAATATTATCCAAGAAGGATACAAGGGAACTTGGATAAAAAATGTTCAATTATATTATGAAGATGAATTAATTTCATTAGATTAAAAGCAGTATTAGATACCAATTTTGGTTCTAATACTGCTTTTATCTTATTACAAACTATTATCATCTAATTTATTATATAGATTAGATTGATTTGATATAGAGCGAGCTACAGATAATAGTCCAATACCAGTAAGAAGTTTTAGTTGTTGTTTTGCTACATATTTACAAACTGGCACAGTAACTTTTCTAACTCTCGGGCTAATAACACTAGCTGTAGCAATTACTGAAGCTGTAGCTATTCCTGTAGTTAATGCAGGATTGCTTTTAGCAAAGCTTTTTAAATTATTATAGTAGTCTGAACTAGAAGAATTAAAATTTTTTTCTTCATTAATTAAATAAACATTGTTAAATTCATCAGAAGTCATAACGTTTCTCCAATCTTAAAATCTTATTTTAATAGACTAATCTATAGTGCTTATCAATATAATATCCAATAAATAAAAAAATATAAGATTCAAAATCAACAATAATACTCATTAAATAAATTAGTAACCACATTTGCTGACAAACATATAATTATAGTAGACAACATAAGTTTTTCTTATGGGGGTTAAAATACAGCAAGGGGGTTTTGACGTATTATGAGAAAGAAAAAAAACATGGATGCGCATGCGCACCTCAATACGACGATTGTAATTTTTGTAACGAGCCAGTAAATACATGTAAACCAATGAATACATGTAAAAAGCCTACTAAAAAATATGTAGACTGTGGTTGTAATGACTTTGAAATAGCAGGTGTAGATAAGTGTGTAAAATTAGCTAAACAAGCAGAAGAGTTATTTGAAAAAGCATTAGAGTGTGAATGTAAAGCAAAGGCTGCATTTGAGCAAGCTCAAAAATGTGAAAAATCATCTAAAGTATTATCAGCAAAAGCTGAAAATTTAAAAAATAATGCTAATTGTAGTGAAAAAGAATCAAAAATAGCTGAATGTAAGGCACAAGAATTATTAGCAAAAGCACAAGAGCTTTGTGAACAAGCTAAATGCTTATACGAAGAGGCTAAAAGAGTAGAAGCAGAAGCTGAGGAACATTGTGAAAGAGCTAAATGCTTATATGAACAAGCACAAGAACATAATGAAAGAGCAAAAGAGTTATTTGCTAAAGCTAAAAAATGTGATGAAAAAGCATTAGAATGCTTTAAAACTGCAGGAGAAAAAATAAAAGAATATGAACTAAAATCTAAAAAATGTGAAGACATGATAGATAAATGTGGAATGAAATTAGATGCATGTGAAAAAAATGTAAAACCTGCATATGAAGATCACTGTGTTAAAGGTATAGATAAATATGTTCCAAGTTATGGATGCAAACCAGAAAAACAAAAATGTGGATGTATCAATGAATTGTTAAAGAGTCCATGTAAGGAAGAGAAACATGATTGTGGATGTCATGAAATGAAGAAAAAACCTTGCAAACAAGAAAAATATGATTGCGGATGTAATATGCCACAAACAAAAAGTTATAAATCAAGCTATTGCAATCCATGTAAAGAACAAGCTGAGATAATATATGTTGAAGATATAGATATATACGACTGTAATATGTGTGACTCAACATATGTAAGCCCAATGTATGATATGTGCCCAATGCAATATATGGGAGGATTTGCAAAAGAATATCCAACAATGGATATGCCGTACATGAATTCATATATAAATCAATATCAAGATATGAATGATATGTGGATGAATTATTATATGATGATGCAAAATATGATGATGCAAAATATGATACAACCAAGAGATTATGAATAATTATAAAAAATAGAATGCCTTTTGGCATTCTATTTTTATTAAATAAAGTAACTTTATTTAAGCAATTCGTTTTCTATAGTTTTGTATAATTGTTCCATCATAGAGTTAAATTGTTTTGTAGTTTGCATATAGTTAGATACAATAGGTGGTTAAAAAATCACTATATTCTTGATTTAACTGATTCATTTTTATAGAAGCATCTTCCATTCTATAGTTAGAGTATATACTATTTTTTTATTAACATATGAATCAAGTTTCTTTTTAAGAGATCTATTTTTATCAAGATCAGCTTTACTTTTATTCATAGCTTTAAATTCTTTAGTATTTTTTACATAAGAGGCAAACTCCCTAGCCTTATGATTTATATCCATATAATATCATCTCCTTTTAAAAATCTGTATATTATATTTTATAGATGTTACTTAAAATATAGACTAATTATTAATATATAAATATTATTATAAATCCTTTCAAAAGTGTAGCAAATACGGTTAAAATTTAATAGTATATAAGGTATCAAGATTGACATAAAAAATAGACAACGTGGAAAAAGGAGATCTTAAACTTTAAGACCTCCTTTTTAAATTGAAGTTAATTCAGATAAGAATTGCTCAAACATTACTCCATCATTACGATTAGTTTCAAACATAGAAGTATAATCTATAGTTTTATAAATAAAATTAGTAGCAGTTTTAACTGCAAATTTTAAATCATAATCTCTATTCAATAATCCACATAGAATAGATGTAAATATGTCTCCTGTACCACTATAAGAGCAATGATTATACTCTACACAAGTAAAGAAATATTCATCAGTATCTTTACTATAGGCAAGATTTAAAATATTATTATTTTCTATTATACCCGTTATAACAACGTTTTTAGGTCCAAGCATAGATACTTCTTTGGCGATATTAATAATCTCTTCTCTAGTATAATCTTTTTTAGAATAATCATGATTAGTTAAAAAACATGCCTCTGTCAAATTAGGTGTAGTCAAGTCTGATAATCTTACTAGATCTTTAATCTTATGGCACATATCTTTTGTAAAAATAGGATATATACAACCGTCATCACCCATAACAGGATCTACAACAATTAGTGAAGGGGTATTTTCTTTAATAAGATTAGAAACTATATCTATTTGGTCAATAGACCCTAAAAAACCACTATATATACAATCGAAATCAACATTTAAATTTTTCCATGCTTTAGAATAATCGCTCATATGATCAGTAAAATCTAAAAAAGTAAACTCAGAATATCCTGTCTGACTTGAAAGTATTGCAGTTGGAAGAGGACAGCATTGTACTTTTAAAGCGGACAGTATAGGAATAGCAACTGTTAGAGAACA
>NZ_HG529254.1 GCF_000499525.1 Faecalimicrobium dakarense
AGGACAGCATTGTACTTTTAAAGCGGACAGTATAGGAATAGCAACTGTTAGAGAACATCTTCCAATACCTGATAAATCATTTATAGCTGCAACTTTTTTCAATTTAGCAGCACCTCCATAACTATTTAAAATTTACTAAATTAAAAATTATATTTATATAGTTATATTACTACTAAAAAATATAAAAAAATAGTAAATAAATTAAAAAAATGGAAAAAATACAATGTACCATTACAATTTAGCATTAAATAAAAGAATTAAAATTATTTACTTATTATTTGGATATAATAATATAAAATAATTAACTATTAAAAAAATAGGTAAAACATAAAGAGTGATTTACTCTTTGCTAGGAGGTGTAAATTTGAAAAAACTTAAAATAAGAAATAAGTACATTAAAGGTATGATTTTATCATTATGTATAACTTTATCTATAGGTACAAGCTTGGCTATTAATCAAAATTTTAAGAAATATAAAATAACTGAGGCAAGCAGTATTAATATAAAGGAGGGGAATAGTCAAAATCAAATTTTACTAAATAGTTTATCAAATTATAAAGATAAAATAACCTCTAAAGAAGATAAAAAAATGATAAAAGAAATTTATGATGAAGTTAGTAATATGAATGATACTGAAGTCAATACTCAATATCAGATATTATTTGAACATCTATTTGATTATAGAAATAAGGCATTATTAGATAAAAATGAACAAGAGTTAAAGCAACTTTATGAAACAAACAAGAAAACTGGGCTCTGGGCATATGAACACGAAGTTCAAAAGATGAAATATTTAGAGAATTGGTCTAGTAAGCAAGGTGTTAAGTTTAATGATATAAAAACTAGAGTAAAGGTCAAAAAGGTAAAAGAAAAAGAAGAAGGTTTATATGGTGTTATATGTACTGTATCTACAGAGTATAAATATTCATATGAAGATCAACCAGATGAGATAAACATGTTTAGGATAGGTACATACCATTATCTAAATGTAAAAATTAATGATAACCAATGTATAATAACTAAAGAATGGTATACAGATCCTTTTGCAGATTCTTTGAATCTAGATAATATTAAGTCTGATGACATAAAAGCTTATATAGCTAATCAACAGCCTAAAGGTTTAGAACTTACACAAGAACAAGCAAAGGCTATAAGTTATGCTCATCAATTTTGTGGAGCTGCAGCTGATGAAGAACATGGTATGAAATTTAATTCAAAGTATAGAGATTTCAATCCCGAGGGTGGGGATTGTGCAAACTTTGCATCACAAATTATGTTTGAAAGTGGAAAATTTAAGAAAAATTCAATTTGGAACTACTCTGATAATGATGGAACAAAAGCATGGGTAAATGCTCAAGCGTTTAAAAAATTATATACTAAATAGTGGTAGAGGTAGTTTAATAGCGAAAGGAACTTATCAAGAGGTGTATAAAGCAGCTTATAATTTAAAGCCAGGTGATTTTGTAGGATATGAAAAGGGTGGAAGAATAACTCACGTATCTACAGTAACAGGTGTAGACTCAAAAGGGTATCCTTTAGTAACATGTCATAACAGTGATAGATTGCTAGTTCCATGGGATTTAGGTTGGAGTGATAAGTCTATAAAATTCCACATAATACAAGTACATTACTAATAACTCTAATTTTTAAATAATATATATGCATTACTGTATAAATTTAATAATATTTGACAATTATGGTTATATATGATAAAGTATTTATGAGGTTACAATGCTTGTAGCTAAATAATTGTGTTTTTTTTAGGAGGATTTATCAATGAAAACTGGTGTAGTTAAGTGGTTTAACAATGAAAAAGGATTTGGATTTATATCTGTAGAAGGTGGAGATGATGTTTTCGTACATTTCTCAGCTATAACAGGTGACGGATACAAGTCTTTAGAAGAAGGACAAAGTGTAGAATTTGAAGTAGTTGAAGGAGCTAAAGGTCCTCAAGCTGCTAACGTAGTTAGATTATAATTAAAATTCATATATATTAGTAATTCTAGTAATATGTGAAACAACAGCCGCTTTGTAAGCGGCTTTTTTGTGTAATAAAATAACTTATGATTTTTAATATTAAAAACCATAAGTTTATAGTTATTTTAGAACAAGCCCGATATCATTTACAAAGCTAAATCCTTTTTCAGTTGTAAGTAGATTATATAATTCTTTTGAGTCATATTTAAAGAAATTATCTAAACAATACTGTAAATTATCTTCTAATTTATCAAACTCGCTATAAATATGAAAAGCTGTAGTGAATTTAGTCATTTCATCTCTAAGTGCGTCCATGTCAACTACAATCTGAGCAAAAGAAAGATCAAGTTCTTTATTTAATAGCATTGTTTTTATAGTTGGAATTAAATCTTCTTCATTTTTTAAAGGTATAATAATCTCATTATCTTTATTTAAATTTTTAACATACAATACTATACTATCTAACATATTATTTAAGTTATTATCTATAAATTCTATAAAACTATCTTGACTAAATCTACGATTTATATCTTCTAATAGCATTTCATTCATATGAGCTTCCCAAAGTTGAAATGCAAATTTATTATAATTAACATTTTTTAATTTATTTCCAGTATAATCATATAGTCTAGGGAAAGAATAATTATGATGCTTAGCTATAGCACATCTAAAGAAATAGCCATCTTTATCCTTTGGAAGTAAATTTATAATAAATTTATCCATATCGCTTCCTAGATAAATTTTTGTGTTTTTAAATATATTTATATAATCCGCTAGGTTTTCTTCGTTAACATTTATAATATTATTCTTGTGGGCAATATTGTATATTTTATATTTATATATATGGTTTAATATATTTTCAATTTCAAAATTATAATCAAATTTCATAGTGATGCCTCCTATATTGGAAAATTATTTAAGTCGTCTGTTTGATAAATCAATATAATATTTATATACCCAAAAAAACAATTTTAAATAAAAAAATATTGTTTAAGTATATAATTAAATTTAAAAAAGTGTGTAGATATGGTAAAATTAATATGAAGAGTAAATTTTAATATACTATTTTTGTGAAGATTACAAAAGTATTTGGGGGTGTAGTATAGTGAATATATTATTTTTTCTAACACCTAAAAGTGAAGTTGCATATATATATGAAGACTACACTATGAGGCAAGCTTTAGAAAAGATGGAATACCATAGATATTCTTCGATTCCTATAATTAGCAAAGACGGTAAGTATGTTGGAACCATAACAGAAGGAGATTTATTGTGGACATTAAAAAATGATTTTTCACTAGATTTAAAATCTATAGAAGATATACCTATCATGAATGTAAACAGAAGAATGGATAATTCTCCAGTTTCTGTTAATGCAAATATAGAAGATTTAATATCTAAGTCAATGAATCAAAATTTTGTTCCAGTTATAGATGATCAAAATACATTTATAGGAATAATTAAAAGAAGAGATATAATAGAGTATTGCTATGACAAATTAAGAGCGTAAAATAAGATAAATATAAAAGCCTAGCAGATTTGCTAGGCTTTATATATTAGTCATTAAATTTAACTGTATTTGAAAATTTAGATTTAAGATCATTTAATTTATTAGAGTAAGCTTCACTTTGTTTTTGATACATTAAAGTTTTTTCTATTTCATTTTTAACTTCTTCGTACTCAGATTCTCCGCCTTTTTGAATACCTTCTAGTTTTATTAAGTGATATCCAAATTGAGTTTTAACAGGACCTGCTACTTCTCCATTGCTCATATTAAATACTGCTTCCTCGAATTCAGGAACCATTTGTCCTCTAGAGAAAGAACCTAAATCTCCACCAGCATCCTTAGAAGGGCAAGTAGAGTGGCTAGATGCTGCATCTTCAAAATTTATTTCATTAGCGTTTATTTTGTTAAGTAATTCATTAGCTAAATCTTCAGAATCTACTAATATATGCTTAGCAGAAGCTGTTTCTGATTTATTGAATTTAGACTTGTTAGCTTCAAAGAAAGCTTTCTTTTCTTCTTCAGTTAATTTTATATCAGATAAAACTTTGTTTATAGCGTATTGCTTTAACATGTTTTCTTCTATTTTTTTCATTTCAGTTTTAAATTCTTCATCATTATGTAATTGGTTTTCTTTAGCTTCTATATAGAATAACTCTTGGTTAACTAAGTCTTCTAATAATTGTTTTTTTCCTTCTTCTGTATTGAAATGCATAGCTTGATAAGGATCTAAGCTAGATAATGCACTTTCAACATCATAATTAGTTATTTCTTTTTCGCCAACTGTAGCTAAAACTTTTTTTTCCATAGTAGTTAACTCCTTTAATTATATATTTCATTATTAATATTATCCTTTAAGATAAATAATATCAGAAAAGAATCTATATGTCTAATATTTCCAAAGATTAAATTATATATTTATATAATTAACAAATTAATTTATATTATATAATTTTAAGATATGTCTTAATACAACAAAGTTATTAAAATTAATAAAAGAGATGATAAAATACCAACAACACCTTCTTCTATTTTATATTTATAAACCTTAAGACAAGAACAATAAAAATAAATAAGAACAAAAACTATTTTTAGATACAGCCAGAGATAACTGGTAGGAAATAGTACAAAGCTAAATAAAGTAGATATAAAAGCAAATAGAGTACTTATTCTATAAAAAACTACTATATATTTAGTATCCTTATTTTTTTTACTAAAAAATATGTATAAAACCATAAATATTATAGATAAAGAACAATATGATATAAGTATAGTTGTTTCTATAGATTTAATTGAAAGAGCAACCCATTTATACCAGATAATTGGCCAAAATAAAAGTGTTAAGACTTTAAAATAGTTATCAAAAAATTTATTATTAATCAATTAAGACCCATCCTTTCTTAGTTATAAATTAAGTATGTTTATAAGTAAATTAAAACATATAAAGTTGTTAAATACTATAATTAATATTTCTATATTAAAAAAATATATGAAATATTATAAAAAAAATTAATATATATTAATAGACATTAATTTTTTTATATAAGGATTATAAATATATAAATATTCAAACTTTAAAAATGGGGGGATTTAAATGTATAGATATTATACAAAAGGCGTATGTTCCAAATCTATATTAATGGACATACAAGGAGATATATTAACAGATGTAGTATTTGAAGGTGGATGTTCAGGTAACGCAATAGGAATTAAGCACTTAGTAGAAGGAAAGAATATAGATGAAATAATAGAAATGCTTGAAGATATACCTTGTAAAAATAGAGGAACTTCATGCCCAGACCAATTAGCAAAAGCATTAAAAATATATAAAGAATATGCATATGAAAAACAACAATAATAAAAAAGCCTCTACAATTAGAGTAGAAGCTTTTTTATTATTGTTTTGTAACTAAAATTGCTATTTTAGCATCGTGGTTATAGCTTACTTGAACTAATTGATTTTTCTTTACGTTAACAAAATCTTCTCCACCATAAGCGATTTCTAATTTAATAGGCATCTTTCCTTGTTTTATAATAGCAACATATTCATTTTTACCTTTTTTCTCAAGACTTATTAAGTTACCTACGTAAGGTTTGAAGTTTTGAAACTTTTCGCTAACCTTTTTAATATAGAAGTAAGTTCCAACTGCAATCAATAAGTTTACTCCAAGAACAACCCAAGAGTTCACTTTAAATGAAATTCCTCCAATTAATACAATTAACATTAAAACAATAGGAGCTATCGCTTTTTTCATGATTAGTTTTCCCATTATTTCATTAGCTTTTTTCTCAGGTCCAGTCATTGTTTTTGATCTAGCAAAAGATTCAGCAAATTTGTCTTTAAAGCCCATATTAATCCTCCTAATCTTAATAAATATTTAGTTATGATAACATTATTTTGTTTGAAACTAAAAATTTACTACATTTATATTATGTACAAGTTTGGCATTAAAATTTATATCCAATCAAAGCAAAATATACTAATTATTTTATCATATAATTATAAAAAAGAAAATAAATGAAATTATAAAAAATTAACAAATCTTATCAATTCTATAAATTGACTGTGATATCGTTTTTTGGTAGAATATGTTAGTTAAAAAATAAATTTTACTATCGATTTACTAGATAGTAAGCAGGAGAAACAAGTATGAAAAAAGTCAAAATTATTTCAAGTGTTAAATATAAATTTATCCTGATTTTATTAATTATTATTATGATACCAATAATAATTTTTTCTACAGTTCAAGTATATAGCAGTAAAAAAAATATTATAGAACAAGTAAAAGAAGAGATGCACTACCAAATAGACTTACTAGATAAAGTATTAGTAAAATATGTTCTTACTATAGAGCAGAATATAAATTATTTACAAACTCAAATAGAATTAGATGAGGATAAAGATTTAGACAAGCTTTTAAAGAAGAGTATGTATAATTTAAATAGAAATAGTGATAGTATTGAACATATATACTTAGCCCTTGAAGGTGGGTATATATACTTGGATAGCGATGCAAATTTACCAAAAAATTATAATCATTTAAAGAGGCCTTTTTATAAAGATGCTATTAAAAATAAAGATGAACCTGTACTTAGTTCTATTTATAAATGGGAAGATAAAAATATAATTACATTAAGTAAAGCTATAAAGTATAAAGATGATATAAATGGAGTATTAGGGATAGATATAAATATAGACAAAATATCTAAATTAGCTAAGGTTGTTAGTAATAAAAAATACATGGATACATTAATATTAGATTCACAAGGGAATATTATTAGTGACTCAAATAATAAAGTTAAAGATATAAATAGTATTAAAGCTATTAATTACAATATGTATGATATAAATAAAATGGATAAATATAAAAATATAAAATTGGCTTTAAATAAAAACAATAATTATATTATAGATTATAAAAAAAGCAAAGTAAATGGAGTAAGTATTATTAAGTTAGTAGATAGAAACTATATAATAAATCAGTTTAATAAAACTATAAAAAATATAGGGCTTATATTTGGGGGTATAATAATTTTGACTACAGCCTCAGTTATATTTTTATGTAATAAAGTGTGGTCACCTATGAAATATATAATAAGCATGGCTCAAAGTATTAAAAATGGCAATTATAATGTAAAAAAAATATATAATAAAGAGAATGAATTTGGATTAATAGAAGATAGCTTATACAGTATGTCTAATCAAGTGAAGAAAGTACAGAGCCAGTTAGAGATATTAGCATATAGTGACACCTTATTACAAATAAATAATAAAAATAAATTTTTCAATAGGATAAATAAAATACTAAAAAAAGAAGGTAAATACGGAAGTATACTAGTTATAGATATAAATAATTTTAAATTATTTAATGAAAAGTTTGGGTATGGAAATGGAGATACATTTTTAAAGAAAATAGTTAAGTACTTATTAACCGTTACAGATGAAGAAAATCTATTTAGATATGGAGATGATGAATTTATCATCCTTTTAGAAGATGATAATAAAGCTAATGCATTAGATATAGTAAGTAAAATACATAGACGCTTTGAAAAAACATGGAACATAAATGAAATTAACTATACTATAAAAGTAACGATTTTAATAAGTGATTATAACTCAGATGATAATGACTTAGATTATATTTTAAGAAGTTTTGAATATGGAATGAAAGAAGCTAAATATAAAAATCAAAAAACTAATTATTTTGATTCTAAAGATATTAATATAAAGAGAAAGCAAAAGATAAAAAAAATTCTTGATACAGTAACTCAAAGTGATAAATTAAGAATTTACTATCAACCAATAATGAATATTAATGAAAATAAATACAATAAAATAGAATCTTTAATAAGGATATCAGATGAAGAAATTGGATATATTTCACCGATTGAGTTTATTTGTATAGCTGAAGAAACAGGTCAAATATATGATATAGGGTTATATATATTAGCAAAATCATGTGAAAAAATTATAGAACTAGATAAAGAAGATAAAAGTATAGAGGCTATATCTATAAATATTTCTGTAGTTCAATTTATGAATGAAAATTTTGAACAAGATATAGTTAGAATTATTGATAAATATAATATAGAGTATAATAGATTAGTATTTGAAATAACTGAAAATATATTTATGCACTCATATACTAGAGTTGTTGATATAATGAGTAGATTATCAACAAAGGGCATAAGATTTGCAGTAGATGATTTTGGAACAGGCTTTTCATCATTAAGCTATATTTTAAATTTACCGATAGATATAATTAAAATTGATAAAAGTTTTATAGATGATATTATAAATAGCAAAAAAAATAAAGATTTAGTAGAGCTTATAGTAACTATGTCTGAAAAACTAGGAATGGAAATTATTATAGAAGGTGTTGAAAGTAAAGAACAATTAGAAATACTACTAGATTTAGGATGTAATAATATTCAAGGATATTACTTTAGTAAACCTATACATAGTGATAAAATAAATACTTTATTATAAAAAAGCAGACTTTAAATAAAGTCTGCTTTTATTTGATTATTTTGTTGCAGCAATAACACTCATTTCTACTAATAAGCATTCTCTAGCCATCTTAGCTTCAACACAAGCTCTAGCAGGCTTAAATCCTTCTGCTATCCATTCATCCCAAATAGAATTCATAGCAGCAAAATCATTGTCTATATCTTTTAAGTATATTGTAACAGATAGTATATGCTCTTTATCTGAATTATATTTATTTAATAGGTCCTCTATCTTTGCTAAAACTTGAGTAGTTTGTTCTTTAATATCACCCTCAGCATGAGTTTGTCCACATAAATAAACTGTGTTATTGTGAACTACCGCTTTACTCATTCTTTGATTTCCTTCATATCTTTTTATTTCCATATTTTACACCTCCAAAAATTTTTGACAATATAAATTATAATATAGATGTATTCAATAATCTAGGCTAAATTTTAGATTTATCAGACAATTAAAAACAAGGGATTAAAATGGTTAACCATAATATGGTAAAAAATGTGGTTATATAATATAATCAATTATAAAGAAGTAAAAGAAGATTTACGGGGTGTAAACTAAAGGGGTGTCATAATTTCTATATGGAAATAATTAGTGCGATAGATTTGTTTAAAATTAATCAATCTATATTAAAAAAATAGACAAAAATATAGTAAACCATGGAGAAGAAACTGCTTATATAGCCTATAAAATAGCAAAAGAGTTGGGATATAGCAATGATAAAATAGATCAAATTATAAGAATTTCAATTTTACATGATATAGGAGCATATAAAACTGAAGAAATTAAAAATCTTAAAAAATTTGAAGTATCAAATACAGGAAGACACTCTATATATGGATATATTATTTTAAATAGCAGCAAATTATTTAAAGATATGTCAGAGGCAGTTTTATATCATCACCATTCCTATAAAGATAAAGATAAGTTTATAAAAGGATTAGAAATACCACAAGAGGCTTTCTTGATAGGATTAGCAGATAGAGTATCTATATTTTGCAGTTTATTAAACTATAATGAAAAAAGGATTATTGATAATTTACAAAGATTAAATAAAAGTTTATTTGAACCTAGTCATACAGATGCTTTGTTTAAATTAATAGAAAAGGAAGGTTTAATAAATGATATAGTAGATTCTACATATAAATTAGAATTAAATAAGAGATTAGAGTCCATAAAAATTAATTTAGACAAGGCAAAGGAATACTTAGTATTTTTACCTTTATCAATAGATTTTTTTAGCTTTGAAACTTCTATTCATACTGTAAGTGTATCAACAATAGCTAAAAAAATATGTGAAAAAATGAGCTTAAATGAACAGTATAAAAATAAGATTGAAATAGGGGCATATTTACATGACTTGGGCAAAGTATGCATTCCAAAGTACATATTAGAAAAAGATGGTAAATTAACAGAAAACGAGTTTGAGATAATGAAGCAACATGCAGTTTATTCAAGAGATATATTAGAAGAAGCAGGAATAAGTAAAGAGTTAATTGACTTAGCTTGTAATCACCATGAAAGATTAGATGGAAGCGGGTATCCAAGGGGATTAAAAGGTGAGGAACTAAGCATAGGAGATAGAGTTATAAGTATAAGTGATATATTCTGTGCATTAACAGAAAAGAGAATTTACAAAAATCCATTTTCGAAAGATGAAGCATTAGGCATCCTTCATAGTATGTCTAATTCAAATTATATTGATAAGAATTTAGTAAAAATAGTAGATAATAATTATGAAGAATTCTTAGAATGTATTATTGAAAATAGAAATAGTTATAAAAAAATATTAAATGATATGGTAAAAACATATAATTATATAGCAAATGAAATGGATTTATTATGCATATAATATAAACGGAGAGTGAAATATTTTACTCTCCGTTTATATTATCTTTAGTAATAAAATCTATACACTCAGAAAATGCGAAAGATAATATTGCAAATAAAATCTGTGTTTTTATTGGAATTCGTACTGATTTTATAAAAAAATCAAGTATATCTATTATAATAAAAGTTAAGCTACAATCAATAAAGAAGTCTACTAATTTATAAAGAGAATAAGGTAATCTATTTGAATATTTTATAAAATCCAATATGTTTGTATAAAATATATCAGTAACCTTACTTAGACAAAAATATATTACAAAAAACATAAATACAGATTTAATAGAATCATACTCAAATCCTAAAAAAGATAAAAATCCAATTCCTACAACTGTGAATATAGAAAATGCTATAATTACTAAAAATAAAATAAATAAAACAAAATAAATAATTTCATTAAAAGGAAATTTATATTTATTGTTAATAATAACCACTCCCCAAATAGTATATATAATCTATAATACTATATACATGAATATTAATGTATTGTTTTATGATATAATATTAAAAAATTTGATATATTCACTAATAATATT
>NZ_HG529255.1 GCF_000499525.1 Faecalimicrobium dakarense
ATGAATATACAAAAGAAATTTATGGAAAGATATGGGATGGATTCAGAAGAAGTTGAAAAACAACTTAAAAGCTTTGGAATAGATCCATCTACAGCAGGTTTTGGAAATATTGACTTAAATAATATTACAAATGAAAACATGGAAGCAGTAAAAAATAGTGCTGGGTTTTATGAAAAATATGGAAGCAAAATACAACCTAAAAGTTGTATAACCACATATATAAAAAATGAAAATAATGATATAGAAGTAATAATAGATCAAGAAAAGGTAATGCTTTACAGTAATAAAAAGGTAAACCTTATGGATGCAGAATTAAATGAATTTTTATTAGCATATAAAAATATGTTTAATAAAAAAATAAGGGTAGTTTTATGCGAAAATTATAGTGAATATGACTACTAAAATAAAAATCCTATGAAATTAGATATTACAGTTTAATTTCATAGGATTTTTGCTAGTAAGATATTTCTTTTACAACATTTATACCATTTTGAATCATGCTATTTAAAAATACAATATTTAAAAGATCAGCAGGGTGCACATTAGGTATATGGTATGTATCTACTAAATTCATAGGTACTACTATGTTTTTAGATATATTTTTTTGGTTAAAGTAAGCCTTTAATGTCACAGCAAATTGATATATGCAAATATCAGTACAATCACCAACTATTATTATATTATCAATATTATCAAAGTCTAAACAATCTAAAGCAAAAAATCCATTAGTAGAATTTTTAGGTAGGATATGTATATTCTCAATAGATTTAAGTTCATCAACTACTTGAGACTCTAAATCATTTTCTAAACAATGGGAAGGGTAACTTAATAGTTCTATAGACTCATGTGTATGGCAATCTGTAAAAGCAGTTATATTTGATATTTCATTAATAGATAGATGCTTTGTAAACCTAACTATAGGATTTATAAGAGCTTCTACTCTAGGAGAGTACAGGGCGCCTTTCTTTGCAAATCCATTATTAATATCAACTACAAAAAGAGAAGTCTTTTTAAGGTCAAAATTAGATATATTCTCTATAGATAAATTATCAAGATTTTCTTTTAAAGATTTTACTTCTTTCAATAAATTTTCCATAAAACACCTCCATATTTAGTATATCTAAAATTGTACATATTAAATAAATCAAAGTCAAGTTTATACATTTTAATATAAAAAATACTACTTTTAAAATAAAAGTAGTATTTTAAAAGGAATTAGTTATCCGCGAAGGTCGAATACATTCCTTATATATAATATGCTTCAATTGTAAATTTGAAACCATATAATTAAATTTTACATAAGTATAAGTTTAGCAAGTAAAGTTATTATAGGTAATGCTATTATGGTACGTGTCAAGAATATTAAAAATAAATCTTTTAAATTAAGAGGTATATCAGACTTTAATATAACAGCACCAGTCTCTGTTAGGTATATTAACTGAGTTATAGATAATGCACCTATTATAAATTGTGTTACTTGGCTAATACCTTCACCAGATACCATTATTGATGGTAAGAACATATCTGTAAACCCAACAAGTACAGCAGGCGCAGCTTGGACTGCATCCGGTATTTGTAATAATTTTAATAAAAATACTATTGGGAAAGATACTATATTAAAAAATGGTGTAAACTCTGCAACCATTAATGCTAAAGTTCCCCAAGCCATAACAAGCGGTAATAAACCAAGATACATATCTATTACTGTCTTACATCCATTTACTAATATATCTTTTAGTGATGGAGCAGTAGAAGCTCTATATATAGCTTTATTTAAACCGAACTCGAATATATTAGCATCTTCAGGAACGAACTCTTCTTTTAAGTGCTCAACATTATTAAATGTAGTATTTTTAAATCCTTTTAAAGGGTATATACGAGGCATTATTAATGCACACGCTAATGATGCTACACACACTGTCCCATAAAATGGAACGAAC
>NZ_HG529256.1 GCF_000499525.1 Faecalimicrobium dakarense
AACGAACAATGGCATAAATCCTAATTGATCTGCTATAACTGTTGAGAAAGGTAGTGATACTAGAGAGAAACATACTGATATAATAGCAGCTTCTTTGGCAGTATAAAAACCTTGCTTATATTGAGTATTTGTTATCATTATTCCCAAAGTACCATCACCTAACCAAGAAGAAATTGCATCTACAGCAGAACGGCCAGGAACTTTAAATAATTTATACATAGACTTAGATACCAAAGTACCAAATAAATCCATAAGACCAAAGTCGACTACAAGAGGTAATAAAAATCCTGATACTAAAAATATCGCAAGTAAACTAGGAAGTAAACCTAACATAGTTTGACCTGTAACTTCTGAATTTATAAATTCAGGACCAATTCCATATATACTCATAACTATAAATATAGCACCTAGTATTCTACATATTAGCCAAAATGGTGAGACATTTAAAAGTCCATTTAAAAATTCATTTTTTATAGTTATAAATTTACTTAAAATAGATAATATTGCAGATGATACTATAACTATTAATGCTAAAGTATTAAGTGAATCTCCAACGGTGATTTTAAAAAGTTCTGATAAAAATCCTATACCGATGTTTATAGGCGATAATCCTTCTAAAGGAACAATGCTTCCATAGGGTATTGGGATTATAAATAATATTAATCCAAATAATGATGGTATTAAGAATTTCATGAATCCCGAGCTACTTTGCTGGGTTGTTGATAAATTTTTTTCCATAATTTTGACCTCCAAATTTTAATAAAATAAAAAATTCGCTTCACTCATGTCACTCAAGTGATTCGCCCACACGTGGCTCAAACGACCTACAAATCAGGTCTGTTGCTCAAGTCTAACGGTTGAAAACTATATTTATCTATGAACCAGATAAAGTATAGTTTCCTTGTAATTAAAAAACGCCCCTTGGTCTATAAAGACCAAGAGACGAAAAAGTTCCGCGTTACCACTCTCGTTGATAAAAATAATTAATACTTTTATCCACTCAAATCCCTTAAGGCGAGATAACCTATTACCGTACTTAGTTTCAGGTAATATTCTCAGAAGCTCTCTTCAGTTAAATTTCAATGCCAAGCTTCCACCATCCTTGGCTCTCTATAAAATTAATATAACTTACTATCTTCATCACTGAATATAAAATATTGACTTGTTGATTTAATGTTAAAATAATTTTAAAAAAAGTCAACGATATTTACTGAAAATTTTTTTATTGTTTAAAAATTCAAAAAAATATTTAAATTAATGTTAAAAAATATACAAAAAATTGGGGAATAATTTAATAGGTCAAAGAAAGTAACATAATAAGATTAATAAAAATAAAATAGTATTAATGTATAAAGCTTATCTAGGGAGGTAAATTATGGCCATTAATAATGTATTTAGAGAAATGTTTAATGAACAAAAAAGAGAGAGGGAGCTCCAACATCAAAAGGAAATTCTAAAACATGTATTGGAAAGTAAAGGGAATATGTTAAGTGATTTTGAAACGGGAATGGATTTGTTAGATGAGGAAAATTATGAAGATGCAGTATTTTATTTAAGTAAATGTGCAGAAGGTAATAATTCTCAGGCACAATATGAACTAGGAAAATTATATAAAGAAGGCTTAGGAGTAGAAGAAAATAAGGATAAAGCTAAAAAATATTTAATGGAGTCTTATAAGCACGGATTTAAAAAATCAGGAGAGCTTTTAAGAGAAATAAGATATAGTGAACATACAAATTTAGATAAAAAAGTTAATACAGGATTTACAAATAAAAAAAGTGAATTAGGGTTTAGTATAGATATTCCAAATGACTGGGTTAATCTAGAACCTAAAAATAAAGATTGTTTTGATGCAGTAGCTATAGACAATTTTAATGGAGATGTTATATTTAATATAAAAATGCAAGTATTCTTAATTGAAATACCTTATAATATGGCAGGATGTGTATCACTAGATAGTGTAGCAAATAATATGGGATGTATAGAATCTGTTGATTTTAATAATGGAAACTGCGATGGAAAACTTATATGTGGTGAGGGTATTGATGGAACTTATAACTATATATTCATAGCTAAAGGTAAAAGGGGAGTTTATGATGTTAGGGTAATTGTTGATAAGCACCTTGAACCTATTTATGAAGAAATAATAGACAATATAATTTATAGTTTTAATATAGATGAACCTATAGAAGATTAGAAAATATTTAAAATAAAAGTAGCTAGATTTAAATAATAATCTAGCTACTTTTATTTTAAAATTGTTAAAAAATAAACCAAAAAACTAATTATTTATACCGTCCTTAGTAAAGAAATCATCTTTCTCGAATAATATATGACCACTTTCATACTCATTTCCATTTACTAATATTTTAAATTTATCTAATTTAAAATTATCAATATAAGTTTTAGCTATAGAATCTAGCATCAGAGATTCGCCGGAAGAGCCTAAATTAAAATCATAAAATTCTTTTGAAAAATCTATAATACCAACTACTTGATTATTTTCTTTATAAGAATTATAGCTATTTAATAATGTATTTTCATTTATTACTTTTTGTTTTTTTAATTCATTAAATAAAGAATCTGCACTTAATTCTTTTAAAGTAACTTCTTTGTTAATAATATTTTCAGCTGAAGAATCAGATGTATAGATGGTTGCTAAAACATCACCTTCATTATTTTTACTAAAATCCTCTGACTCAGGAGTCTCAATTACTTGATTTAAATCAGAAGTACTACTACACCCTACTAAAGAAATAAATAGGGTAGTAATTATAAAAAATAAAAATATGAATTTTTTCAATATATACAACTCCCTTAAACATAAATTTATAGACACTTAATATAAATTTATGTTTAAGATGGTAGTTTAATGACAATAAAAAGAGCTATCCCATAGGGGATGGCTCTTAGTTTTTTGAATTAGCTATTTCTTCAGCTAGATTATTTAAATACTCCCATCTTTCATACTTATGTTCAAGTTCTGCTTCGGCATTTGCTTTTTCATCAAGTACTTCTTGTAGTTTAACAAAATCAGTTGCAAACTTTACAGAGTCTTGTTCAAGTTCTTCAATTTTTTGTTCAAGCTTTTCTATATCACTATCTATGCTATCAAATTCTCTTTGTTCGTTATAAGTAAACTTAAGTTTTTTATCATTTTTAGGTTTTTCTTTTTTAGGAGTATTAGAAACTTCTTTTTCAATCTTATCTTCTTTAAATTCAATTCCTTGAATTTCTTTGTAAATAAGGTAATCACTATAATTTCCTGTATATATATGAATTTTTCCCATACCTTCATAAGCAAATATCTTATTACAAATTCTGTCTAAGAAATACCTATCATGAGAAACAGTTATAACAACACCACTAAATTCATCAAGATATTCCTCAAGCCTGTTAAGGGTTTCTATATCTAAATCATTTGTAGGCTCATCAAGTAATAAAACATTTGGAGCCATCATTAAAGTTCTAAGTAAATGAAGTCTACGTCTTTCTCCACCAGATAATTTTCCTATTTGAGTATATTGCATAGTAGAGTTAAATAAAAATCTTTCACACATTTGAGAAGCAGATATCTTAGTACCATCGCTAGTTTCTATATAATCACTAGCTTCTTTTACATAATCAATAGCTCTCATATCAGTGTGCATATGAGAATCATCTTGGTTAAAGCATCCTATTTTTACAGTCTCACCGATTTCGATATTACCACTATCAGCTTTAAGCTCACCATTTAATATATTTATAAGAGTAGACTTACCCATGCCATTTTTACCAATTATACCTATTCTATCAGTACGAGCTAATGTATATTCTAAATTATCTATTAATAACTTATTTCCAAATGATTTAGATATATTATGAATTTCTATAATTTTTTTTCCAAGTCTACTAGAACCTACAGATATATCCATTTTTTCATCAGATGAAATATGTTCTCTATTTGTTAGTTCGTCAAATCTTTGAAGTCTAGCTTTTTGTTTTGTACTTCTAGCCTTAGCACCACGTCTAACCCATGCAAGTTCTGTTCTTATTAAATTTTGGCGTTTTTCTTCCATGCTAGACTCAAGAGCTAATCTTTCCATTTTCTTTTCAAGAAAGACTGAGTAGTTACCATCATAACTAAATAATCTTCCTTTATCAAGTTCAATAATTCTATTTGAAACTCTATCTAAGAAATATCTATCATGAGTAATCATAACTAAAGAACCACGTCTTGAATTAAGATATTCTTCTAAATAATCTATAGTATCATTGTCTAAGTGGTTAGTAGGCTCGTCTAATATTAATAATTCACAAGGTGTTATTAAAGCTGATGCCAGTGAAACTCTTTTTCTTTGACCACCTGATAATTCTTTTATTTTTTGATTAAAATTGGTTATGCCAAGTTTTGTTAATACATTTTTAGCTTCACTCTCTAAATCCCAAAGATTAAGAGCATCAATTTTTTCTTGTATAGAAATTAGTTTATTATTTAAACTATCATTATAATTTTTATTAATTTCTTCTAGTGTTTCTTGGTACTCTAAAAGTAATTTCATTTCAGGAGAAGTACCTTTAAAAACTTGTTCTAAAACAGTTAAATCTTCATTGTAATCAGGATTTTGAGGCAGATATTCAATTCTAACTCTATTAGCCTTAGTAATATTACCAGAGTCAAATAATTCGGCTCCTGCTATAATTTTAAGTAAAGTAGATTTACCTGTACCATTAACACCTATAATACCTATTTTTTCTCCTTCGTTAATACCAAAAGATATATTTTCTAATAATTTTTTCTCAGAGTAACTTTTACTTATATTTTCTAAAGTCATTAAATTCATAACATCACCTATATTTCTATATTTATTTAAGTAAATTTTAATTTCCAACTGCTAAGCTTTGCGACAGTGTCGGCGATACGAAATTTAACGCCCACTCAGTGGCTTAAGCAAAGCGAATTTTATAATTTTTTTTCAAAATGTTGATAATCTGGATTTTTCCAATGACCACCCCAGCTAAATCCTCTATTTACAAAGGCGTTATAAAGGTCATCACCTTCTGTAATCATACCTTTTCTTATATTGGATCTATCAATATAATCAGAACCTTCTTTAGGGCTAGCAGTATTTCCTACTACATGTGGGTTTTGAAGTGGATTTATGTCAATTGCAAGTCCCATTCCATGGTTTGATATAACATTAGTACCTTTAATTGTTCTATAAGCGAAAGAAGAAGTATTATTATCAGCCATAGAAAGTTCATCATCAGCATTATATTCATCTATTAATCTTATTTTTTCAATAGGATATTTTTTATAATAAACCTCTTTAAAAGCATCTACAACATCAGATGCAATATCTTTATTTACAACCATTTCACCTATGTGAATATTTCCGTCAAATCCATAGTAAGTAAGTCTTAGATAACTAAGACTATCAAAGCTTATAGGCTCAGATTTAGGCATAGATAAGCCTAGCATCTTACTCTTTATATTATCAGGAATAGGCGAATAAGAAAACACTGGTTCAATTTTAAAAGAAACATCTTCAGAAGAGATTTTATTTTCAGTATCTAAAGTTGAAGTTTCTTGTTTTATATTAGTATCATCTTTTTCTAAATTGATGCTACTAAACTTTTGCATAATATAGATTGGAGTGATTATTATACCTATTATCAATAAATATATTAGTTTTTTTATGAGGAATCACCCTTTCATTAAAAAATTTATATTGTTATAATAAAAAAAACTATATATATTATAACTCATAAAAAGAAACTAAAGTAATAGTATTTTAAAATTGAGCTAATTTAAATAAAATAGTTTAAAATTATATTTATAGGGGTGATAAATATGAAAGCAGAAATAGTAACTGTAGGAACAGAGATACTTTTAGGAGATATAGTAAATACTAATTCAAATTATCTAGCTAAAGAGTTAGCATCATCAGGAACTGAAGTTTACTATCAAATTAGTATTGGAGACAATGAAAATAGACTATTACAAGTACTTGATGATAGTTTAAAAAGAAGCGACATAGTAATAACAACAGGAGGACTAGGACCAACTGATGATGATATAACTAAAGAAGTAGCATGTA
Source organism: Faecalimicrobium dakarense (assembly GCF_000499525.1). Taxonomy (GTDB): domain Bacteria; phylum Bacillota; class Clostridia; order Peptostreptococcales; family Peptostreptococcaceae; genus Faecalimicrobium; species Faecalimicrobium dakarense. The sequence goes on from NZ_HG529256.1 coordinate 6,081, forward strand.
AATATTTTAATCAAGAATTAATACTTCATGAACCATCGTTAAATAAGATAAAATCGCATTTTGAAAAATTGAATATAGAACTTACTGAAAATAATAAAAAACAAGCGTATTTTCCAAAAAACTCAATAATACTTGAAAATAAAAATGGAACAGCACCAGGTGCAATACTAAAAAAAGATGGTAAAATAATAATAGTACTGCCAGGACCTCCAAGAGAGATGATACCTATGTTTGAAAACTATGTAAAGCCGTATTTACAAAATACAACAGACAGTATTTTAGAGTCAAAGGTGTTAAGACTGTTTGGAATAGGAGAATCACTACTTGAAGACAAAATAATAGATATAATAAAAGAGCAAAGTAATCCGACTATAGCACCATATGTAGGTGATATGGATGTTACTTTAAGAATAACTGCTAAGGCTAAAGATAAAAAAGAAGCTAATAATCTTATAAGTGAAGTAGAGGATAAAATTAGAGAAAGAGTAGGCGAGTTTATATATGCAAAAGGGGATACATCAATAGAAGAAGTTGTAGCAAAGCTATTAGTTGAAAAGAACATGACTATATCTACATCAGAATCTTGTACAGGAGGATTAGTTAGTGCATCCCTTATAAACTACCCAGGCATATCTTCTGTATTTATGGAAGGATGTGTAACATATTCTAATGAAGCTAAAATTAATAGATTAGGTGTAAAAAAAGAAACATTAGATACATACGGAGCAGTAAGTGAGCAAACTGCAAGAGAAATGGCTGAGGGTATAGCTAAAAACTTTAATACAAATATTGGATTGTCAACCACTGGAATAGCAGGCCCAGAAGGTGGATCTAATGATAAACCAGTTGGTCTTGTATATATAGGAATTTATATAAATGGAAAAACTATAGTAAATAAATTTGTATTTAATGGAAATAGGCAGCAAATTAGAATGAGGGCAACAAAGGCATTATTAAATGAATTAAGAATCGAACTATTAAAGCTATAAATAATAAAAAGGTGTTGAAAAAAATTTCAACACCTAAATACATTTAAGTATAGTGTAAGATCTTACTGTATTTTTTAATATAGAATCTAATATATAATCGATAACGCTATTACATATATAAGACGAAAACAGTAAGTCATTTTTATAATCTAATTTTTTTACATAGTCATTATACAACTCATAGAAAAAATCTTCGAAGCTATCATGAGTTATAACATCCCCTTTAAATTTAGATAAATCGATTTCTTTAGCCACAATCGATAACTCTTTTTCATAGGCCATATGTTTTTTCATACTATGTTTAAACTCCCAACGTTGGCTATGAGGAACACAGAAAAAATCACATAAAAAGTGGCAAATAACACCTAGCTCTTGACTAAATTTACTCACAGAAAAATATTTAGATAAAGAATTTAAAGTGAGACTACATAAGTGGTTTATTTTAGATATTATAGTATCTAGAGACTCATCAAGATAATGTTTTTGAAATACATATTTAGATGATGAATCAGGCTTTATGTTACCATAGATAAAATTTTTTTCACTTACGAAAAATGATTTGTCAGGATCTATATTTTCAAGTAATGATTTAGCTATTAAAAAATGAGCGTTCATTAACATATTTTACACCTCGTTAGTTTAAGAAGGTTAAAGTTAATTAACCAATATTTATAAGACATTTTAATGATATCAATAAATAATTCAATTTACAATATGAAATTAATGTAAATAATGTAACTAATTATATATAAAATTGAGAAAATCTATTTTATCTTTTATTTTAAATATATAAGAATTATTAAAAATAATATAAGATTTTTACTATAAAAAATACCTATAACACTAAATACTAGCATTATAGGTATTTTTTATTTTTATATTTTATACCTTGATAAGAATTACGCATTTTTAAGGTATCATCAATTGCATTTAAAACTTCCCATTTTTTTAAACTCCATAAAGGTCCTACAAGTTCATCTCTTTTTCCGTCACCAGTAAGTCTATGAACTATCATAGTTTCAGGAAGTATCTCTAGTTGATCACAAACTAAGTTTATATACTCATCTTGTGCCATTAAATTTAACATTCCTTTATCTAACATTCTTTCCATAGGAGTATCTTTTATAACATGTAGCAAATGTATTTTAATACCATCTACATTTAAATCAGCAACTGCTTTAGCAGTTTCCATCATCATATTATAATCTTCTCCTGGAAGACCATTTATTATATGAACTATAGTTTTTATATTTTTAGATTTTAATTTTTCAATACCTTTAAGAAATTCTTCATAATCATGACCTCTATTTATAAGTTTAGAAGTTTTATCGTGAATAGTTTGAAGACCTAATTCTACCCATAGGTTAGTTCTTTCATTAAGCTCTCCTAAGTATTCAATTACATCATCAGGAAGGCAATCAGGCCTTGTTGATATAGAAAGGCCTATAACATCATCCATTTGTAGTATTGTTTCATATTTTTCCTTTAAAACGTCTAATGGAGCATAAGTATTAGTAAATGCTTGGAAATAGCCTATATATTTTGCAGATGCCCATTTTTTATGCATCATTTGAGTTATATCATCAAATTGTTTAATAAGATTATCTTTAGGATTTCCAGCAAAATCTCCAGAACCTTCTTTACTACAATAAGTACATCCACCGTATCCTGCTTTTCCATCTATATTAGGGCAAGTAAAACCTGCGTTTATAGATACCTTAAATACTTTTTCACCAAAAGTATTTCTAAGGTAGTAATTCCATGTATGATATCTTTTATTATCAAAAGCATATTTAAAATTTGTCAATTATATCACCTTTTTCTAAGTTATATTTTATGAAGTAAATAATTTATATTAAAATATATTACCATAAATAAATTATATATACAAATTGCATATTAGCATAAATAATAATTACAATACTGTTACATATTTTGCTGAATATATATATTTATACCCTAATAAAATTTACTAATCAGATATTTGAGGGGGGGTAAAGTATGGATGAAGAAAAAGACAGTATAAGTGGAAATATTAAAGATGATGATATTTCTAATCAAACAGAAGAAAAAATAAAAAATGCTTCTGAAAATGAAGAAGTATTAGATGATAATAATGACAGTGAAAAAGTATTTATCGAAAATGAAGAGATTAATAATGAGGAAAAAGAAGATCTACAAAAAGAATCTAAATGTGGTAAAAACAGAAGAAATACTATTATAGGTATTATAATCGGTGTATTAATATTATTATTTATAGCAATGTATATAAAAACATCAAAGTATGAAAATTTAGTATACCCAAATGTGACTGTATATAAAGAAGATGTGTCAAAATTAGATGAAAAACAGTTAAAGTCAAAATTAGAATCTATAGAAAATAGTATAGAAAAAAGTCAAATATATATAAAAGCTAATAATAAAGAATATAAACTAAATATTAAAGGTATTGCATCAGGATATAATATGAATCAATTAGCAGATGAGATTATGAGTTATGGAAAAGACGGTAGCTTTATACAAAAGTTTTACAAAATAACATTTGGTGAAAATGCAGACTATAAATTTACTATTAATACAAATGATAATTTAATCAAAAACTTTATAAAAGAAGTAGCAAAAGATACTAATAAAAAATCTAAAGAACCAGAAGTTATAATAAACGGAGAAAATATAAATTTTGTAGAAGGGAAAGATGGTATAAAACTTGACGAAAATAAACTATTTAATGAAATACAAAGCTGCATAGAAGAAAAAAGTACATACAATCAAAATTTAAAAATAGATGCGAAATATAAAACTGAAAATCCAAAAATACCAATGGAAGATTTAAAGAAAGTTAACTTTAAAATATCAACATATTCAACTAATTATGGAGCAGGTGGAGGAAGAGGAAGAAATGTAGAACTTGCAGCAAAAAAATTAGATAATATAATATTAATGCCAGGACAAGAATTTTCTTATGAAAAGGCTTTAGGTGATATAAATATAGAAAATGGATATTCATATGCACCTGTTATAGTAAATGGAGAACTTAAAGATGGAGTAGGCGGAGGAGTTTGCCAGGTGTCATCAACGTTGTATAATACACAATTAAAAGCAGGTATAGTTCCAACTGAAAGAAGAAATCACTCAAAGCCAGTACATTATGTTCCAAGAGGTCTTGATGCTACGCTAGCAACAGGAAGTATAGATTACAAGTTTAAAAATACGTATAATTATCCACTGGTAATAAATACAAAAGTAGGCGGAGGAACTTTAACAATAGAGTTTTGGTCAAATGAAAAAGCACTCAATGGAATTGAATATAAGGCGGTAGGATATGCAAGTGGAAATGTAGCAAATACGTATCTTTATGGATATGATAAAAATGGTAAAAAGGTATATGAAAAGCATATAGATACTAGTGTATATAGATAAAAAAGAGGACGAATGCCCTCTTTTTTTATTTAAGCCTATTTCCCATAGAGATTAAATATGAACCTATTAACATTATTAAAATAGATAATATTGAAACTATGAACCTAGATAAAAATAGAGGAGATAATATTAATGTAAACCCAAATAGTAGAGTTAATATATTAAAAGCTCCAAATCTATAATAAGGATTATTCTTGTTAATTATGATTCTCTTCACTTGAGAAAAAATAATATAAGCTCCAGCAATAGATGAAATAAGAACTTGTATTTTTTCTGGGAATAAAAATAATATAACCGCACTAACTAAGAGTATTATTTGCAAATTTGTAAATGGCCTTATTTCTTCTTTAGAAGCATATCTTCTAAGTTCATTAATGTTTTTTAAGTTTAAGTATGCAAAAAATAATAAAACTATACTTAAAGCCATAGAAGTAATTTTTATACCTATATGTTTATTAAAAAAAGAAAATGCACCAAGACCTAATAGTAAAACTCCCATTAATACAAATTTAGTAGAGTTTTCTTTTTTGAACATATTATCAAAGTTAATATTAAATATTTGAAACATAACTTTCACCTCGCTGTTTATAAATTTATATAATAATTTTTAATTAATTATAACAAAAAACGTAATTTCATCAAATAGTTTTAAAGTCAAATATAATAAAAATTCGTTTTACTCATATTGCCAATGATTACATCTGTTGCTAAAATAAAGTATAAAAATATTGAATGAATTATTGTGATATGCTACCTTTTATATTAAAGGAAAATATATATAATATTATATTTTGATAATACTCACCGCATCAAAGTTTTATTAAGAAATAGTGTAAATGGAATTAATAAAAAGGTTGTATCATAAAATATATTAATAACCATTAATCTTAAGGAGGGTGAGTATGTCAAATATAGTACCAATACTATGTGCGGTATTAGCAGGTGGATCAACTGCTTTAGAAGCATTTGTAAATGGGGAACTTGGAAAAAATACAACTGCATTAACAGCGACTTTTATAAGTCTAGTAGTAGGATCTATATTTTTTTTAATAAGTATTTTGATAACAGGAGATTTAAAGTCATTAGGTAATATAAATGATATAAATCCAAAGTTATTAATAGGAGGGGTACTTGGAGGTCTCGTAATATATTTTACTGTAAGGGCTATACCAGGTTTAGGGGTATCAAATACTCTTACTTTAATAGTAGTATCACAAATGCTTATAGGATTTTTTTATAGATAGTTTTATTTTAGGACAAGGAGCTATGCATTTATATAAAGGTATAGGAGCTGTTTTATTAATAATAGGAACTTTCTTTATACTCAATTAGTAAGAAGAAGATATAAAAGATATGTGGAGGTATGAAAAATTGACTAATGAAAAATTTGTAATGTCATTTAGTGGAGGTAAGGATAGTACATTAGCCTTATACAAAATGATAAAAAGAGGATACGCACCAGTAGCGCTTTTAACAACTGTTAAAAAAAATGAAGATGAATCATGGACTCATGGGCTAAATCATAACTTATTAAAACAAGTTAGTGAAAGCTTAAATATACCTCTTATAAAAGCGGAATGTGATGTTTATAACTATGAAAAAACATTTGAAGAAATGCTTTTAGTGGCTAAAGATATGGGAGCTACTATTTGTGCATATGGAGATATAGATATAGTTCATCATAAACAGTGGGGAGTAGATAGATGCGAAGCTGCTAATATGAAGGCAGAGTTTCCCCTATGGCAAGGAAGTAGAGAAGAGTTAGTTTATGAATTTATAGATAGTGGATTTACAACTATAATAAACAAAGTAAACTTAAATAACTTAGGAGAGGAATTTTTAGGTAAAAAACTAACTAGAGAAATTATAAGTGATATAAAAAAAACTGGTTCAGATCCATGTGGAGAAAATGGAGAGTATCATACCTTCGTAATAGATGGTCCTATATTTAAAAAGACTATAGACTTTAAAATATCTGAAAAAATAATTGATAATGGATATGGTCATTTACATATTGTATAAAAAATTATAATTAGAAATAAAGTACCTAAGATAATTATCTTAGGTACTTTATTTTTAATAAAACACTATTTTTTTTCCCATGCTATAACAACAAAATCTTTTCCTGTTTCACTTTTTAATGCAGCTTCAGCTTTTTTTATAGCATCTTCTTCTTGTTTAGTTATATGAGCTATTTTATAAGAATTATTTTCCATTATTGCACCTCCATAAAAGTAAATTCGATATATTTTGTGTAAATTTTTAATTCTTTATAATAAATACATATTTACATATTTGGAAATTAATAAAAAAAGTATGTACATTAGTACTATACTAAGGTATATACTAGTATTAAGGAAAAATTAGTTAGTAATTTATAAATTTAGGAGTGATACTTTGCGGTCAAAACAACAAATATTAAAAAATATTTTATTGATAATAATAGGTTCAACTATTTTATCATTTGGAAGTTACAATTTTAATTATCAAAACAATGTAACAGAAGGTGGAGTATTAGGTTTACTACTTTTAATGAAGAACTTATTTGATATATCTCCTTCAATAACAAGTTTAATAATAGATTTATCATTATTTGCACTTGGTTCAAAATTCTTTGGAAAAAGATTCTTATTATATTCATTAACAGCAACCCTTACATTTTCATCAACATATAAGATATGGGAAAGTATAGGATTTATAGTCCAAAATCTTTCAAACAACATGTTACTTGCAAGTATATTTGCAGGTTTAGGGGTAGGTATTGGAGTAGGTCTTGTTATAAGAGGTGGGGGAGCATCAGGTGGAGATGATGTTATTGCTCTTTTAGGTAATAAGTTTACACCACTTAAGATTAACCATGTATATTTAATAACAGATATAGTTGTTCTTTTATTATCATTATCATATTTAGATTTTAAACAGATATTTTTTTCAATAATTGCAGTAAGTATAAGTGGAAAAATTATAAGTTTACTTTATAAAGATGAAAATGAAGATAATACTAATGATGAAGATAATAAAGAAAATATAGAAGATGGAATTTTGGTATAATATTAATAGGCTATGGATTATAATCCATAGCCTATTAATATTAAATTTAAAGGAGTTAATATATGAAAGAATATTATAAAATAGGTGAAATATCTAAAATTTATGGAATCGGAAGAGACTCCTTAATGTATTATGAAGAAATAGGAATACTAAAACCATTTAGAGATAAAAATGGATACAGAATGTATAGTATATCAGATATATGGAGGCTTAATTTAATAAAAGAACTTAGAAGTTTAAATTTTTCTATGAAAAAAATAAAAGAATATTTAGATGATAGAAATATAGAAACTACTAATAAAATATTAAATGAAGAAATTAATCTTATTGATGAAAAAATAAGAGAATTAGTAAATTATAAAGAAAGTATAAATAAAAGATTAGATTCAATTAATAATGTTATAAATGATTCTAATCTGAATGAGATAAACGTTGTATATATACATAAAAGAAAAGCTTTAAAGTTAAATGCAGATATAAAAAAAGATGAAGATGTAGATTTTTTAATTCAAAAATTACAAAAAGAATATGAAGATAGATTTAATATATTAGGAAATAATAATATAGGAGCAGTATTTAACTTAGAAAAAATAAAACAAGGAATATTTAATGAATTTAAATCAGTATTTTGTTTTTTAGAAGATGATGAAGAAATTTATAATATAGTTGTAGATGAAGGATACTATGTTACATTAACTTATAAAGGAAGTTACAAAAATAATAAAGAACATATTAATAAAATGTTAGACTTTATAAGTTCTAATAAATATGAAATAATTAAAGAACCAATAGAAATATACAAAATAGATATCCATGAAACTGGAATTGTAGAAGAATTTATTACAGAAATACAAATACCAATAAAAATTAATACTAAAAAGATGAGTTAAAATGTAACAAAAAGTAGAAAAATAGCATAAATAAATAATATATAGATAATATATATATACTTTTTTATTTTTTCATTTATGAATTATGTGTCGTGGTATAGTATGAATCGAAGAAAAGCAATAAAATTTATTTAATAAATTTTATTGCTTTTTTAGTATAAGCAAATAATTCAAGCATAAGTAAATACTAAGTAATGATAAATTAGTTTCCATTATATAATATGTTGATTTACATATAATAAAATTAAATCAAAATACTTAATGAAGGAGATACTAAATGACAAAATCCAAAAGGATTGACATAAAAATAATTTCCTTAATAATTTTTTTAGTTGCACTATTGTTGCCTATCAAGTGTTATTCAATACAAAATAATAAAAATATAGACCAAGAAGTTATTGTAGGAGGAGAGCTTCTTCATATAAATATAAAAACCGAAAAGCTTATGTTTTATGTAGAAGATGATAGTAGATTTAAACTGAAAAAATATGATTTAATAACTTGTGTACAAGGAAATGCTGTAAAAAAGGCATTTAATAAAGAATTTATAAATAACGCAACTAGAAAAGATATATTAACTTTAAACATGAATATGAAATATGATGAAAATATAAAATTAAAAATAATTAGAAATAATAAAGTAAAAACTTTGTGTCTTTCAAAATATGATATTAATCCGAGCTATTTCACAGAAGAAGTACCTTTTTCAGGTTCACTAACTTATATAAATCCTAAAAACAATACCTTTGGAGCTTTGGGACATAATATGAAAGTACCTAATATACCAGATATTTTATCAAAGAAGGGAAATATATATTTGTGTAAGTTGCAACAAATAAAAAAATCAAATCTTAATGAAGTAGGAAATATGTATGGTGAAAAAATATGTGGTGTTCAAGGTAATATATTAAATATAAATGATTTTGGGCTAAGAGGAAAAATAGTAGGAAATGAAATATTTAAAAATTCTAGCATATATAAGCTAGGAGATAAAGATGATATAAGCTTAGGAGCGGCGCAAGTTCTAATAAAAGATGATAAGGATTCAGAAAAAAAATCTTACGATATAGAGATAACTAAAATTAATGAACAAAATAAAGCAGACATATGTGGTTTTGAATTTAAAGTAACTGATAAAAATTTAATTGAAAATTATGGTGGAATTGTTCAAGGTATGAGTGGTTGCCCTGTAATACAGAATGGTAAATTAATAGGTGCTCTATCTCACGTATGTAATGATGATACTAAACAAGGAATGGGAGTATATATAAATTGGATGATAGGAAAATAAATCCTATCATCCAATTTTTATTTAACCCATATTGGAGCTGTTACTGATACTTTTTCATTATTTTGAATTACTTTTACATAATAAAACTTATTTTTAGTAGGTTTTAAAGTAAAGTCTAGTTTAGCCAAATTAGAATTAAACTTTTTACTATTAACAATTTCACCTTTATTACTTACAACTTGAATTTCTTCTATTTTATCATCAAAATCTTTGTCAATTGCACTTATAGAAAAATTTAATTTTGAAGTTTTACTTATAGTCGAGCCTAAAGGTAGATTATTGATAGTATAATCTATTTTTATATTTTTATCTTGTGTAGCATACACTCTCATTTTTTTTAAAGAATCGTATAAAGCATCTTTAGTTAAATCAGTAGAAAGTATAACAGTCCTAAATTCATTAGCAACGCCAAAATCTATTCTATGGTTATCTTGATTACAAGTAGGAGCTAGATGCCAGCCATTATCAAGGGCTAATTGATACATATCATGAGAGATTATATTTTTAGATAAATCTTTATTGTATCCATTACCAACTTCAATAAGAGATATTACATCATCTGCATAAGGAGAATACTTTAAATTATCAAACTTACCAAACTTATCACATGGATGATTAAATTGACCAATTAAATCTCCTTGGTCATAAATTAATTTATAAAAATTTTCCAAGGTCATATTAGGGTGCTTTTCAGTTACAAATCCATTTGAATTAAATATATTAATATGGCCAATAGGATTTTTTGAGTTATGAGGATAGGTCATTTCAAAACCATTAAGAGCTGTGAAATTTCCGTTTGAATTAAATTTATCTTTAGCTTTTATAAGTTCATTCCATTTTTTGCTAGAAGATGCATCCTCTATATTACAATCTAAATTATTGTCTAACATATTTGAGTGTTCTGTTATTGCAAAAAAGTCTAAATTTGCTTTATCTCTTGCCATATAATAAGCATCATCATAAGTTCCATGACCATCACTTGCACTTGTATGAGAATGTAGTAATCCATAATAGTGAGTATAAACAGGAGTACCAACTGTAAAATACCATTCAAATGTAGCTCTATTTTTATTTTTAGAAAGATCAGACACTTCTAGTTTAACTATCTGATTACCTCGCTTAAATTTTTTCTCTGGAGTATAGATTACAGTGTTATCACTTATCGTACATTTTTTAGTTATATCGTTATAATTAACATACAGTTTTACTGAAGATGTGTCTATACCGCTTTCGTCATTATAATTTATTTTTATAGTAGGCTTACTAACTATATATTGCTGGCATTTTCCAGGAGATATATCTTTCACATTTGGAGGAAGTATATCCTGTTCATTTATAGTTGGGATATCATTGTTATAAGTATATTTAATATCTTCCTTTGCTAAATCTATCTCTTTAAGAATAGTAGAAAAACATAATACAAGAGAAAAAGTTAAAATTATTGCTAAAATCTTAGAATACATATATAATCATTCCTTTTAAAATAAAATATAATATTTAGGATATGTAATTTTTATTTGTACATACATGAAAATATAGGTTACTTTAATATAATTTACTAAGATAAAAAAATTCATCTTAGGAGGAAAGTTATGAGAGTGGAAGTAATGGAGTCTAAAGTAAATAAAAAAGAAGCTATAAAGCATATTTTAGGTAAGATGCCATTAATGAGTAGAGTTGCTCAGTTTAATAGTATAGCTACTGATGTACATTTAGAATACATAGAATTTAAGGTATTAAGTTATGAAGTTATAACTAAAGAAAAAAGAAATAGAATGTTTAGACAAAGCACTAAAAGTAAGAAAATAATTATGTTGGTAAATACATATAATGGATACTCTCAATCTATAGATAATATCCCAAATACATCAAAGAAATATATAGCTAAAAGCTGCATAAAAAGATCTAAAATAAAAGAAGAAGAGATGATAGAAGGAGTTAAAACACAAATAATATACTTTATAAAAGATAAATCTAAACAAGAAAATTTAGACAGAATTAGTTTTCAAGGTATAAATGTAATAGATATTAAAAGTATTTATAAACCCTATTGGGTAGCAGATTTTAAAGGTAAAAATATACTTATAGATGCATAAAAATAAAAAAGATATAAAGTATATATACTTTATACCTTTTTT
>NZ_HG529257.1 GCF_000499525.1 Faecalimicrobium dakarense
AAAGTATATATACTTTATATCTTTTTATTTTTATTTTTTAGTTAAATAGTCTAATGTTTTTAGCTTATATCCTTCTTGTTCCCAATGAGTTATTACTTCATCTAATATTTCTGTATTAGTTTTAGAATTAGGATGAAGTAAAACTATTGCACCTGGATGAGTTCTAGTATATATTTTATCTTTTGCAAATTCATGGGACGGTTGTTTATCATTGTACCAATCTACGTATGCAAAACTCCAAAATATTGAACTATATCCTAAATCTTGAGTATATTTTAAAGACTGTTCACTAAATTTACCCATTGGAGGTCTAAAATACTTAGGCATATCTTTACCAGTAACCTCTTTATATGCTTCTTCTACACTTGTAATTTCAGTTTTAAATTTTTCAAAATCTGTAATTGAAGCCATAGAAGGATGAGATTTTGAATGATTACAAACTAAATGGCCTTCTTTTTCCATTCTCTTTACTATATCAGGGTTACTCTTTATATAGCTTTCTACTACGAAGAACTGAGCCTTAGCATTATGCTTTTTTAAAGTATCAAGAATGCTTTCAGTATTACCATTTTCATATCCAGCATCAAAAGATAAATACAACACTTTTTCATTTGGATCGCCTACATAATAAGAACTATACTTATTGAAAAAGTTAGCTTCTTTAATAGGTTCCGGTTGCTTTCCGTCATTTCTAGGATTGAAATACCAACTATACTCCTGAGTGCTAAGAGAGCCATTTGATATTTGAGTTTTAGTTTTATTTAGCATGTAAAAGTTAGTACCAACTAATCCTCCAAATACTAAAACAAAAAATCCTATTATGAAATAAGTTCTATAATTTCTTTTATTCATAATATCACCTCTAGTAGTTTGTATAATTTAAAATGATTGTGAACTTAGATATAGTTTCTATAATAAAATTAAAATTATACATTTTTAATTACGCTTTTACTTTTTGGGCAAAATTATCATATAATTATTAAGTATGTAAATATAATTGACAATTGAAAGGGCAAATTAAATGAAAGAAATTATAAATAAATTATCTAAAAAAGTACCAAGTGTTTTAGATAATATTATATATTTAGATATAAAAATTAATGGATTGGATCCAATATATTCCAAAATAATAGAAATTGGTGCTGTCAAAATACAAAATAGAGAAACTGATACATTTGATATATTATTAAAAGATGAGAAATGCATTTCTCTGGAAATAAAAAATAAATTTATAAATTTCTTAGAGGACAAGCTTATTATTATTCATAATGCACAATTAAAAAAAGAATTTATAAACCACTATATACCAGAAATAAAAAATAATATTATAGATTCAATGGAATTAGCTATAATATTAGAGCCATACCATAAAGAATATAGTTTAGAATACTTAAAAAAAACAATAACCAATGATAAGTCAGATGAAAAATATAAATTATTAGATAATTGTTTTGATAATATAAATATTGTAAACGCACTACTTATAAGGCTTAAAGAAAATGAGAAGTCTACATTAGAGCCATTAACATTTAAGATAAATTCATACTTAAATAGCTATAGTTTAGATAAATGGGAATGGAGTGATTTGATAGATAATGCAAATTATGACCAAAGTGATTTAGTAAGTATAGTTTGTGAAAATAAAGAAAATGAAATAGAAAAAAATGAAGAATCAAAAGAAAGATATATTATAAAACAGATTAACAAAAATAAAATGGTTTATGAAGAACTATTAAAAGACGAAAACATATGGGCAAGTAAAGAGGGATTTATGTATGAATATAGACCTGGCCAATATGAACTTACGAAAATGATAAGAGAAACATTTAGAAAAAATGGAGGAAGTGCTAAAATTGCATGTATAGAAGCACCAACGGGTATAGGAAAAAGTGTAGGATATTTGGTTAGCGCTATTTTAGAGGCTAGATTCACTAAAAAAAGAGTAATAATATCTACAGATACTAAAGAACTACAAATTCAGTTAATAAATAAAGATATTCCTAATGTATTAAATTCTTTAGGGTTAAATAAAAAAGTAAGTTATGGATATATAAAAGGAAAAAATAATTACATTTGTGTTGAAAAACTAGAAAGCTATAAAAGAGAATATCATGCTAAAGAATTAAATAAAAATGATATACTTTCAATTATCTTATTAGAAAGATTAACTGAAGATGGTAAATATGGAGATATAGAAGAGATAAATCACTTAATAATTCAACATTTCAAAGAGTTAGAATTTCACATAAAATATATATGTTGTGATCCAAATTTATGTAGACCTAAAAAATGTTTTAAGAATTGTCTATATAAAAATAGAGTTGAGGAATTAAAAGAAGAGGATATAACGGTAATAAATCATTCTCTTTTAGCAAAGTGGCCATATAAAGAAGAAAAGCCATTAGAAAATATTATAGTAGATGAAGGACATAACTTAGTGGAAAAAGGTTATGAATTTTTCTCAAATGTTATAGATTATAAAATGCTAAATCATTTTTTACAAGAAATATATCCTTATGAAAATATAAAAAATAGTCCATTTGTATATGATAATAAAAATTAAGCGAATTGGTAAGATAAAGCCATTTGATAAGTTTTACCATCATGTGCATTTTGATAGAAATATAAAAGATAAAATAAGCAGAAATATAAACTTAATAGTAGAAGAAATGAGCTCAATATTAGCTTTTGGAATAAATAGCGGATATAAAGATTTAAGTAAGTATAATTTAAGGTGGGAGTTAAATTTACAAGAAAATGAAGTAGCCGGAAAAGTTAAAAGTGAAAATAATTATATTGATGTTAAATATAATTTATATAGTGATAAAATAAAAAACAGTTGTGAAAGTATAATAAGAAATTTGGTATCAATTTTAGTAGTAATAGATAGAAACTTAGATGAAGATAGTATAGATAAAGAAGCTGAAGTTTATAAGTTTGGAAAAGCTAGAATAAAAGAGTTAGAGGATATAAAAACTACCTTTGATTTATTTATGGAATATAGTGAAGATGATGATTTTGCAAGGATAGTAGATATAGATAGAAATTATAATAATTTTGAGCTTAGGGTAGTACCTCTTAAATTAGCACAGCTATTTGAGGAAAATATATTATCACAAATAGATAGTGGCATATTTTTATCTGCTACTTTAAGTATAGAAAACAACATGGATTATTTTAAAAGTACATTAGGTATAAATAGAGTGGATAATGTAGAAAAAATTATAGAACCACTATATGATTATAAAAAAAGAGTATCAATAATTGGTATAAATGATATATGTACTTATCAAAATAAAGATTTTCCAAAAGAGATGGGTAAAATTATAGGGAATATATCTCAGATAACAGATGGTCATTTACTATCACTATTTAATAGTAAAGATAGACAAGAGAGAACTTATGATATTTTAAAAGAGCATTTAAACAATAAAAATATGGAAGTATATATGAATAAAAAAGGTATAAAGAACTTAAAAGATATAAATAAAAGATGTATAGTATTAGGCTCAAAAGGATGCTTTGAAGGGGTAGATGTTCCGGGTGACGGGTTAACATGTGTCACATTAGATAAAATACCCAATATAAATCCTAAAGATCCTTTGTACTCTACAATAATGAAAAAATATAATTTGCCGTATTATAAAATAAATTACCCTCAGATGGCTATAAAGGTAAAGCAAGCTATGGGGCGTATTTTAAGAAGCAAATTTGATTATGGATGCTTTATAATATTTAATACAGGAACTAATATAAATACATTAAAAAGACTAGAAAAAGATTTACATGAATGTAATATATCAATTATGAGTGAAAATAAAATATACAACTATATCAATCAGCATTTATATAAATCTAGGAAAGATGTAATGAATTTAGCCCTTACAGAAATAATATCATTACTAAATTATAATGAAAAAATAAGCATGAAAAATATAGAAAAATATATGAATAATGAAATGAAAAATAGGTCAATAAAAAGTAAAGTAATACATGAAGATTCAGAAGTTGATATTTTGAAAGTAAAGTACTTTAATCAAAACTATTTAATACATAAAGAAAAACTGAAAAAATAGTTTACAAAAAATGGATTTACATTAAAAATGCAATTGTTATTTTTAGAAATTCAAAATGCTAAAATAATACAAAAATATGAAAATATTATATAATAAAAAAGCTAGTTAAAGTA
>NZ_HG529258.1 GCF_000499525.1 Faecalimicrobium dakarense
CTTTTTTATTTGTATAATTAAACTTTATTATAGAACTATTAATAAAGTTTGTTGATTTTAAATGAATAAAAAAAATAAAAATGCATTTGTTTAAATTTATAGAAAATTTGTGTAATTGTATTGACAATGAAAAAAATGTTGATATAATAAATTACATATAAAAGAAAATTTTTACATAAGAATACATTTAGGGGGGGAAACAAATGAGTAATACAGTTGCAAAAGAAAAAAAGAACTTATTTGGTAAATGTCTAGATGGTATTGAGATTGTAGGGAATAAACTTCCGCATCCGATAGCATTATTTGGACTATTTTGTTTAGCAATCATGATTATATCTGCAATAGCAGCAGCAACAGGACTTTCAGTAGAGGGTGAATTAATAAATAGAACAACAAACACTTTAGAAAAGCAAACAATAACAGCAATAAGTTTACTTTCAAAAGAAGGTATAGCTTATATGTTAGAAAATGCTGTATCTAACTTTGTTAACTTTGCACCACTTGGAATGGTTTTAGTTGGTATGTTAGGTATAGGTACTGCAGAAGGAAGTGGATACATATCAGCACTTCTTAAAAAGACAGTATCAGTAACACCAGCACAATTAGTTACACCAATGGTAGTATTTTTAGGAGTTATGTCAAACATAGCAAGTGATGCAGGATATGTTGTATTAGTCCCACTTGGAGCACTTATATTTATGTCATTTGGTAGACATCCACTTGCAGGTCTTGCAGCAGGGTTTGCAGGAGTATCTGGAGGATTTAGTGCAAACTTAATAGTTGGTACTATAGACCCAATGCTTGCGGGTATATCTACAGAAGCTGCAAGAATGATAGATCCTACATATACAGTTACAGCAACTTCAAATATGTTTTTCATGATGGTATCTACATTTTTAATAACATTTTTAGGTTGGTTTATAACAGATAAAATAGTTGAGCCAAGGTTAGGTTCTTATAAAGGTGGCTCTAGTTTATCTAAAGAAGATGATGATTTAAGAAATTTAACTGATAAAGAAAATAGAGCATTAAAAATTACTAACATAGTTGTTTTACTTATGATAGCAGGCATAATAATTTTAACAGTAGTGCCAGGATCATTACTTAGAAATTTAGAAATTGAAAAAACTAGTGGGTATGTAGCATCTATAATAGATCACTCTCCATTAATGAATGGATTTGTACCTTTAATGGCTATAATATTCTTCGTGGCAGCTATAGTTTATGGTAGAACTTCAGGCCAATTTAAAAACCATAGAGATGTATGTAATGAGATGGGTAAAGCGATGAGTTCAATGGGTGGATACATAGCATTAGCATTTGTTATGGCACAATTTGTACAATATTTTGCATATACTAACTTAGGAACAATACTTGCGATACAAGGTGCAGAGTTGCTACAATCAATGAATATGAATAAGTTAGTTCTTATGGTAGTATTCGTACTATTTGCAGGATTTATAAACTTATTTATGGGATCAGCTTCAGCTAAATGGGCAATAATGGCTCCGGTATTTTTACCAATGTTTATGAAGCTTGGAATATCTCCTGAATTAACTCAGGTAGCATATAGAATAGGTGATTCAACTACAAATATAATATCACCACTTATGAGTTACTTTGCAATGATAGTTATATTTGCTCAAAAGCATGATAAAAAGGCTGGTATTGGTACATTAATATCTACAATGATACCATATACAATAATATTCTTAATAGGATGGATAATATTACTTGGAATATGGATGATGTTAGGATTACCATTAGGACCAGGTGTATCATTACACTACCCAGCATAAAATTAAAAGTAAGAGCACTTCTATTTAATAGAAGTGCTTTTTTATATGCTAAGGAATTATAAATTATCTGGTTTGTGGATAAATTATAATTCCAACTGCTGAATCTAAGCAACGGACGCGGTCGTTGGCGAGATGAGCGAAGCGAATTTTTTATGATTTAAGATACAAAAATATATAAATATCATAGAATAAAATATATGATTACATTTTGAATAAGATATGCTATTTTAGAAAACATATATAATAATTATATTTAAATAAATTTTAAGGAGCATTTATATGAGTTATATATTATTGATAATAGGTTTTATACTTCTTATAAAAGGAGCAGATGTATTTGTATCAGGCTCATCTTCAATAGCTAAAATTTTTAATGTACCATCATTAATTATAGGTCTTACAATAGTGGCATTTGGTACAAGTGCACCAGAAGCAGCTGTAAGTATAACAGCTGCATTACAAGGAAATAATGATATGGCAATTGCAAATGTAGTTGGATCAAATATATTTAATCTATTATTTGTCATAGGTATTGCATCTATAATAAATCCTATAAAGGTACAAAAGAGTACTATAATAAAAGAATTCCCTTTTGCAATTTTGGCATCAATAGTATTAATGATATTATCCCATGATACTAAATTTCAAGGGTATAACCAAAACTTATTAACTAGAGCAGATGGTCTAATGCTACTAGTACTATTCTCTATATTTATGTATTACTTAATAGAGATGGCAATTACATCAAAAGAAGAAATGGAAATAGAACAGGCTAGTCAGCCGATGTCTATGAGTAAAAGTATAATAATGAGTGTGCTTGGTATATTAGGTATAATTATAGGTGGTAATGTAGTAGTGAATTCAGCAAGTGATATAGCATTATCTTGGGGTATGAGTCAAAACTTAGTAGGTCTTACAATAGTAGCTATAGGAACATCACTTCCAGAATTTGTTACTAGCGTAATTGCTGCTAGAAAAGGTGAAAGTGATATCGCAATAGGCAATGTAGTTGGATCAAATATATTTAATATTTTATTTGTTTTAGGAATCTCATCGACTATACATAACATACAAATACATCCTATAGTGTTTATAGATATGTTAATTATGATAATTGTGACGGTATTAGGTTATATATTATCTGCAACAAAGAGAAAGATTAATAAAGGAGAGGGTGTTTTATTGTCATTAATTTATATAGCATATATGGTATTTATAATAATAAGACAATAAAACTTAGTTTAATATAAAAAGAGCGTTGTTATAAACAACGCTCTTTACATTTAGTTTTCTATATTTAATTCAAGCTTTTCTTCTTCTGATAGTTTTGATATTGTTATACCAGTTGCACCGTAGAATAGTGATATTAAAGGGCAAAGTAAGTTTAAAAATGCATAAGGTAAAAATGCAAAAGATCCAACTCCAAGAGTAGCTGACATATAAGCCCCACAAGTATTCCAAGGAATTAAGGGTGAAGTTATTGTAGCACTATCCTCTAAAGCACGAGACAAGTTTTTAGGAGATAATCCTTGCTTTATAAATGCGTCTTTATACATACTTCCTGGAATTACTATAGCTAAATATTGATCTGCTACAGCTAAGTTAGTACCTATACAAGTAAATATTGTTGCTGCAATTAACCCAAAAGTACCTTTAGCCACTTTTAATATAGCTTTTGCTAAAGCTTCAAGCATACCTGTTTTTTCTAATATACCTCCAGTAGTTAAAGCACAAAGCATTAAAGATACAGTTCCTAACATACTATCAAGACCACCACGAGTAAGCAGTTGATCAACAAAATCCATACCAGTATTTGATACATATCCACCCTTAGCAACTAAAATTACATCCGCTATAGATGCCCCTTGGAATATAATAGCTATAACCCCTCCAAGTAAAGCACCGAATATTAGCCCAGGAATTGCTGGAACTTTTAGTACAACTAATAATATAACTGATGCAGGCACTAAAAGTAAAAATGGTGATAACGTATTATAATTATCTAAAAGTGCATTTTGTATTTGTGCTATTTGAGTAGTATCAATTTGGCTTCCAGCATACTTCATACCTATTATAGCGTAAAGTATAAGAGATATAATTAAAGCTGGAACAGTAGTATATAGCATGTGCTTAACATGATCAAATAAATTAGTACCTGCCATAGCTGGAGCTAAGTTAGTTGTATCAGATAGCGGTGACATCTTATCTCCAAAGTAAGCACCAGAGATTATAGCACCTGCTATTATTTGAACAGGAATACCAAGTGCACTACCAATACCTAATAAAGCTATACCTATAGTACCTGCAGTAGTCCAAGAAGAACCTGTAGATATAGATACTATGGCACATATTAATGTTGTAGCTACTAAGAATATTCCTGGAGATAAAATATTAAGTCCCCAATATATCATAGATGGAACTACACCAGATATAATCCAAGTTCCTATTAGCATACCTACAATTAATAAAATAAGTATTGCTTGCATAGTGGTATTTATAGAAGCTAAAATTCCTTCTTCTAGTTCTTTCCAAGTATACCCAAGTTTAACCACTGCAATTGTTGCTGCAAATATTCCTCCTAATACTAAAGGTATATGTGCAGATATTTCATATTTTTTTAAAACCACTAGACATGTTACTAACACTGCAACTAAAAAACCTAAGCACAACAGCGAATCAAAAAGTGTTGCTTGCTTTTTTTCTCTTGTTCTCATAAAATCCTCCTGTAATTTATGTCGAATATAACGTCAAGGAGAAATTAGATATTAAAAAAAGTCCAGGATAAAAGAACTTATCCTAGACTTAAGCATTCAAAAAATGAATAGTATACTTAATCTAAAGATAGTACTCCACAATATAATTGTGACAGTGCCATATATATTATACATGACCCCAACATATAAGATTTAAAGCGTTACTTATATATTTCGGCATAGTTACCTTTCATTTTGCTTCTTCGTGCTTAACTCCACAAAACTACTTATTAACGATGCGACCTCTACCATTAGTTATATCCGATATTTAATTTGATAAATGAATTATACCATAATTTTTTTTATTTATAAAGCAAAAAAAGAAAAAAAGGTAATATATTATCAAAATTTAGCTAATTAAATAAAACTTTTAAATTCAATATGTTTAGGTTAGAATATAGTATGTAAAACATGCAAAGGAGTGGTGAACTTGAGTAAGAAGAAATTTTATGCTGTAAGAAAAGGAAAAAAAACTGGAATATTTAACACTTGGAATGAATGTAAGATACAAGTGGATGGATACTCTGGAGCAGAATATAAAAGTTTTACTACAATTGATGAAGCAAAAGAATACATAGAAGGTAATAAAGTTATAATTTCAAAAAATCAAGAAAATAGTATAGAAGCATATGTGGATGGAAGCTATGAACATTCTCTTAGAGCATATGGATCAGGTGTAGTTATGATAAAAGATAACATAGTTCAAAATACATATAGTATAAAAGGAGAAGATGAATCTCTTGTAAGTATGAGAAATGTAGCAGGGGAGATAGAGGCTGCAAAAATTGCCATGGCATATTGTATAAGCAATAATATAGAAAATTTAACTCTTTATTTTGACTATGAGGGTATTGAAAAGTGGTGCATAGGAGTATGGAAAACTAATAAAGAAGGTACTAAAGAATATAAAAAGTTTTATGACTCGATAAAGGATAAATTAAATGTTAAATTTGTTAAGGTTAAAGCGCACTCAGGTGATAAATATAATGAAGAAGCTGATAAGCTAGCAAAAGCTGCAATAGGAATATAAAAAGTCTTGTAAATATTTACAAGACTTTTTATACATTTAAATAAAGTGTTAACTAATCTAGAAAATCATAAATTTTTTGTATTTCTGCTTGAACTTTAAGTGGATCATTTATACTTTGATACATAGCATTTGCTAATATATTTGCTTGGTCATAAGTTGATGTCCATGAAAAGATTCCGCCTAAGCAATTTTTAAGAACATATTGAGCTTTAAAGTATATTGATAAAGCATCATCATAAGACATTGAAAACTCACCATTTTTTACAAGATATGGAACAAGAGCATCTTTGTCAAATCTAAATTCATGTCCATTTTTATTTATATAATCTTTTCTTAATTGATCGTAAGTTCTTGTTATAGTTGCACCTAATCTTCCATAAAAAGGTATCCCAAGAAGAATTTTTTCAGAAGGCATTCCAGATGATTCGAGGTTTTTAACCATAGCATCTACACTATATCCAGGAAGAGAAAGAGGAGAATCATAAAGATTTGCTTGGTGCTTCATTGCATTTGGGCCTGTTTCTCCTGCTGTAAAGTCGTAACTCATAAGATTGAAGTAGTCAATTAATGGAGCTATTTTATCTACTTCAGCACTTCTATTTATATATCCCATATCACCAGTACCAGCAACACTTAGCCATGCATCCTCTCCTAAAACATCTCTTAGTGCAGTAAGTAAAAGTGTAAAGTTTTCTTTATCTTGAGGTCTAGCTTTTATTCCAGCAGCAGCAGTTCCAGGGTATTCCCAATCTATATCTACACCATCTAATCCATATTGATTTACTAGCTTTTGAGCTTCCCTTGCAAAATTATATCTAGATGCAGGAGTTAAAGCAGCATCAGAGAATCCTTCAGCTCCCCAACCTCCAATAGCAGCAATTACCTTTAAGCTAGGCTTCTCTGCTTTTAAATTAATTAATTGTCTTAAAAAATTTGGAGTAGGAACAAATAAAGTTCCATCAGGGTTTATTTCAACAAATGCATAAATAAGAGCATCTGAAAGTTGAGGATCAACATTAGTAGGGTTACCAAAAACATACTCCATAACTATTGGATTTACATCTGGACAGAATGTTACATCAACTGGTTGCTCGTGGATATTTGATATAGGTGGTCTAGTATTATTTTTGGAAAGAACACCTAGATTTGAATTTTTATCTGGATAATTAGGTATATAATTTATACACTCATAATTATCACTACTATTGTTATCTGGAACAAAACATAGATACCAATCTAAACAAGAATATTTTTTATCGCAATTAGAAACTTTATGTTTTAGCTCTTTATATGTTTTAGGGTAAGGCAAAATCAAAGGCATTCCAGGGAACCAGTTTGCAGGTGTAACTACATTATCTCTATCGCTAGTTTGTAAAGCTTCTATGATTCTAAGTATTTCAGGGATATTTCTTCCAGTTGTTAAAGGATAGTAAAGTATAGTTCTTAGAACTTGTTTATCATCTATAATAAATACAGATCGAATAGTTGATGTGTTACTCATTGGCTCAGAAATCATACCGTATAATTTAGCAATTCTCATATCTCTATCTTCAATGATAGGGAATGGAATTTCTACACCTGTTAGCTGAAAAATATTATAAATCCAAGCTAAATGAGAGCTATTACTATCAACACTAAGTCCAATTAACTCAGTATTTCTTTTTTGAAATTCAGGGTAGTACTTAGCAAAGCATAAAAATTCAGTAGTACAAACTGGTGTAAAATCACCAGGATGTGAGAATAATACGACCCATTTACCTGAGTAGTCGGACAACTTAATAGGTCCGGATGTTGTATCAGCCCTGAAATCAGGAGCTATTGATCCTAAACTTGGCAGATTTGGCATTTAAATCACCCCTTAATTTAATAAAATATTAACCTATTCTTATTGTATTTATAAATGATGTCTATTGTTACATTGAATAAGATTAACATTTTAATGACAAATATAACAAAAAATAACAATAATAATTGATATTTTTCGTTAGATTTGGTATAGTTAAGTATAATATTAAATGTAGGGATTTGTTACTATATGGGGTGATAAAGTTGAAAAGAGTCCTAAGAATATTTATTATGTCAGCCATTGCCTGTTTTTCTTTAACATTTGCTTTAATTATAATAAATGCAATTATGAAAATATTTATTGGTATAGACATATACTTTATGTTATTTATTGGAATGACTATAGTGTCGACTATTGGATTGGTTTTGTATAATTCTAAGACAATATTTTCTAAGAAAAAAAAGGTACGAAAAAATAGAGGCTCTCATAAAGTTGTAAGACAAACTAGCAAACATACTAGTGAAGTAAGAAAAAGAAAAATATCATAAAACATATAACATCAAATTTAGTATAAAGTATAAAACACAGTAATTACTGTGTTTTTTTGCTTATAAAAATGCTAAATTTATAATATATAAAGATATGACGTTATAATCTATAAATAATTATAATACAAAATAAATATAAGTATTTAACTGGAGGTATTATGATATGAGATATAATTTATTTGAAGCTAGTGTAGTGGGATATAAAAATATAAAAAAAGGGAAAGAATCTCAAGATTATCTTGATTATAAAATAATAAATGACTCGATTATTTGTACAGTAGCAGATGGACATAGTACAGATTTTTTTTGAATATAGTAGTGATGGATCAAGGATAGCTTGTGTTTCAGCGATTGGCGTTTTAGAAAAATTTATAGGAAAATCATTTAATGAAGTCAAAAAAGAGTTGGAAGAAAATAATATACAAAGATTAATTTATGATAAATGGATGGACTTAGTAAATGAGCATTATAAAAATATAAATCCTATAGTATTTAATACACAATATATAAAGTATTCTACAACATTAGTTACTACATTAATAACAAATGAGTTTAGATTATACTTAAAGATAGGTGATGGAGATGTAGTTACTAAAAGTAAAGATTCTTATAAAAAAATTTTAGAAACAAAAAATAAAGAAGTTGTAGATTCTTTAGGAAGATTTGAAGCATATAAAAACTTTATCTATTACATAGAAAAAAATGATGAAAGTAATAAATTAGATTATATAATTTTATTTACCGATGGATACGGAAATAGTTTTATAAATGAAAAAATATTATTTCAAAGTTTAGGAAAAACAATTAATCAATACAATAAAAGTGTTTTTTCTAGATGGATGCTATATAAAAACTATAAAGGAGATTTAAGTAAGCTAAGTAAAGCTGTTTCAAAGGATGATATTAGCATAATATATATTTTTATAAATGAATAAAATGGTGTAAATTGTCGAATGTGATTAATGTCTAGCAATGGAATATATGGTTAATAATGTATATATATGATATAATTAAACAAAGTTGGAAGAATAAATAAATTACTAAAGTTAAGGAAGGAACAAGAATGAATTTTAAGGAATTGTTTGATAAATGTGTAGATTTTATAGATAGTAAAAGAAAATCTATAATTACAGTTTCATTATCAATACTAGGACTTATATTATTAATGATAGTGTTTTTTATAAGTAGTGATGAGTTAAGTATAGGAAAAGAATCAGATGCACTATTAAAAAGTATAGAGAGTAGAAAATACGAAAATGCAAGTCAATACTATAATAGCACATTAAAAAAAGAGTTTTCTGAAAGTAAAATGAGAAGATTTAATAAGTCAGTTTCCAAAAAGATAGATAAATTACTTCTTACTAATGGAGATAAGTATGTAAATGGGCAAATAACTAAAGAACAGTACTTAGCATTAATAAATACAATAAATTCTCTAAATGGAATTGAACTAAATATTGAAAGAATTATAGAACAAGCAAAAAGAGTTAGTGAAATGTATCAAGAGGAAAATATAGATTATGATACGGCAATGTCATATATTAGTATATCATCTACTTTAAATGCCGTTGTAAATGAATTAGATGTATATAAAAATACAATAAAAGAATTATATGAATCTAGGCAGTTATATAAAACAGCAACAGAACATCAAGAGAAGAAGAAATATTATGAAGCTATAAATGAATATGACAAAATTTTAGAAGAAGATAAAAAATATTATGATTTAGCTCAAAAAAATAAAAAAGAATGCATTGAGGATATGTATGATTATTATTTAGAAAAAGCTGATGAGTCTAATACTCAAGGAAATTATGAAGAGGCATTACAATATATAGGTTATTTAAAACATTATTACTTTGATGATGAAAAAATAGTTTCACTAGAAAAGAAATATCAAAATAATTTATCTCTTTATACTCTGACACCAGAAGATATTATAAATATAATTTCAAAAAAGAGCGGAATAAAGAAAAAAAATATATCTATAGATTCATACCAACAAATGATTGATCAAGAAAAATATTATTATGTTGAAGTGTTTGAACATGGTACATTAATAGATGAGATATTAATAGATGCAAAAACTAAATCAATCTATTCGTACAAAGATGCAAATAAGCAATATAAAACTACTTATTCAGATGGATATTTTAGAATTTTAAAAGATGGTAAATTAGAATTTGCAATAAATGAAGAAAAAGCTCAATTTACATTGAAAAATAAACTAGAAGAAAAAGGTAATAAGTATAAAGATTTATACCCTGTATCTAAAGAAAAAGCTAATAGATATATTGATAATCAAGAAAAATTAGATAAGTTTTTAGGAGATGAAAAAGATTTATATTATTATGAAATAGTAAATAAAGGATGGTTCAAAGCAAAAGAAGTATATATTATAAATATGTATACAGAAAAAATATACTTTATTTCTGAAGATGATATAAAAGAGTATTAAGATGTGTTAATTAACACATCTTAATACTCTTTTTATTTAAAGGTTATATATTTAGAAAAAATGGTTTTTATCAGAATAGATTTAAAAATTAGACTTTTTATTATGAATCATATTATAATAGAAAATGAAATTATATATAAAAGAAAAATAGTTTTTTATGTATTATAAAAGGATATATTAAAGTAATATCTAAATATATAGTATATAAACAAATTTTAATGTAAGGAGAAACAAGAGGATGGGTAATATGAAAAGGAATATATATATTGGAATTGGTATAGTAAGTGCCATTTTAATATTATTCATAGGAATGATTGTAACTAAGATAAATGGTGAAAAGATAGTTAAAAATACATATATAAATGGCATCAATGTTGGAGGATTAACAAAAGAAGATGCTAAAAGTGAATTAGAACAAAAGTATAGATTGAAAGATTTAGATATTGAATATTTAGATAAATCATGGCAAGTCCCATCTAAAGATATAGACATTTCTTATGACTTAGATAGTACTGTAGAAAATGCATATAAACTAAATAAAG
>NZ_HG529259.1 GCF_000499525.1 Faecalimicrobium dakarense
AATAGTTTTATGGAAAATATATATAAAACTATTAAATCAGAATTTGGTCAAAAAATAATTTAAGTATAACTATAGATTATAATGAAGAGAAGTTAAAAAACGTATAGAAGACATAGCAAAAGATATAGATGTAGATGTAAAAGATGCATCTATAAATATAAGTGGATCAAGTATAGAAATAAATGATTCAAATAGTGGTTTAAAAGTAAATATTGAAGAAAGCTTGAAAAATATTGTAAGAGAACTTAAAAAAGGAAATACAAAAGAAGAATTAGTAGTTACAAAGGTAGAACCAAGTATAACAAGAGAACAATTACAAGAAGTAAACACACTACTTGGAAGTCATACAACAAAATTTGATTCATCTGTATCTGGAAGAAGTACAAATATAAGATTAGCAGCAAACAAAACAAGTGATGTATTATTAATGCCTGGAGAAAGTTTTTCTTATAATGAACATACGGGAATGAGAACTACAGCAAATGGATACAAAAATGCACCTGTAATTGTACAAGGGGTTGTTCAAGAAGGTGTAGGAGGAGGCGTTTGTCAGGTATCATCAACTCTTTACAACGCTGCACTTTACTCAGGTGTAAGTTTTGTTGAATTAAAAAATCACTCAATACCATCTACTTATGTATCAAAAGGAAGAGATGCGACAGTTACAGATTCAGGAATAGATTTTGTGTTTAAAAATACTCTTGAACACCCTATATATATCAAAAATTATGTATCAGGAAATACTGTTACGTGTCAAATATATGGTAGTTCTAAAGATAAGCAAAATATACAGATATCAACAAGTGTAGATGGTGTATCTGAGGCTCCTATAAAAAAAGTAGAAGACCCTACTATACTAAAAGGTGAAAAAAAACAGTTAGAAAAGGGGAGAAATGGATACACAGTATCTACATATAGAATATACAAAGATGGAAATGGTAATGTTATAAAAAAGGAAAAAGTAGCAACATCATACTATCCTAAAAAACAAGGTGTTATAGCAGTGGGAACTATGGAAAAAACAGAAGAAAAACCACCAACAGAAACTCCAAAGCCACCAGTAACAACACCGCCAGTAACTATACCACCACAACCGGAGACACCAAATCCACCAGCAGAAGTACCGCCGGCAGAAAATACGCCACAGCCTAACCAAGAATAAGAAAATTTATAAACATAAAATTAAAATTTTTATATAAACTAATAAATAAAATAGCCTTTGGTAAAACAAAGGTTATTTTTATTTAATTAGTTAAAGGAGGTTATTATGGAAAAATTTAAAGAAATAGATTATATATTAGAAAAACAGAAAAAATATTTTGACTCTCAAATTACTAAGAATCCAGATTTTAGAATAAGTCAGCTAGATAAATTATTAAATGCAATTAAAAAGAATGAAAAATTTATATTAAAAGCACTTAAAGATGATTTACAAAAATGTGAATTTGAGGCATATGAAACAGAAATTGGAGTTGTAATATCAGAAATAAAAAGTGTAAGAAATAAAATTAAAAAATGGAGTAAACCTAAAAAAGTAAAAACGCCAGCTTTAAATATAGGTTCTAAAAGCTATATATACAATCAGCCATACGGGCTTTGTTTAATAATGGCACCTTGGAATTACCCTTTCCAACTTTGTATGTCGCCATTAATTGGTTCTATTATAGGTGGTAACTGTTCTGTAATAAAACCATCAGAGTTAGCGCCTAATACATCAAAAGTAATAAAAAAAATAATAGATGAAAATTTTAATGAAGAATATATATGGGTTGCAGAGGGAGAAATAGATACAAATCAGTATTTATTAAAAAAAGATTTTGACTATATATTTTTCACAGGAAGCCCAAAGGTTGGAAAAATAGTTATGGAAGCGGCAGCAAAAAATCTAATTCCAGTAACACTAGAATTGGGAGGTAAGAGCCCATGTATAGTGGATAAAAGTTCAGATTTAGAAATAAGTGCAAAAAAAATTGTTTGGGGAAAATTTTTAAATGCTGGTCAAACATGCATAGCTCCAGATTATGTTATAGCTCATAAAGAAATAAAATCTAAACTTATAGAAAATATGAAAAAATATATTACAAAGTTTTATACAAATGAACCATTAAAAAGTAATGATTATACAAGTATAATAAGTAAAAATCACTTTGATAGATTAATATCTTTAATAGAATACGAAAAAGTAGTTTACGGTGGAAATGTAGATGAAAATAATTTTAAAATAGAACCTACTATAATAAATAATGTAACTGTACATGATAAAGTAATGAGTGAAGAAATATTTGGTCCTATATTGCCTGTTTTAGAATTTGAAAGCTTTGATGATATAGTTAAAATTATAGATAATCATAAAAATCCTTTAGCACTTTATTTATTTACAAATAATAGTCAGTTTGAAAAACGTATAATTAATACAATATCATTTGGAGGAGGATGTGTAAATGATACTATAATGCATATTACAAACCATAATATGCCTTTTGGAGGAGTTGGTCATAGTGGAATGAGCTCATATCATGGTAAGAAAAGTTTTGAAACATTTTCTCATCAGAAAAGTGTTATGAAATCATCAAAAATAGATATTCCGATAAAATATCCCCCTTATAGTGAAAAAGCAATAAAGGCCTTAAAAAAAGCATTTGAAATATTCTAAAAACAGGTAGATATATGGAAATAAATGTATAGTTTTGACTTAAAATATCAAATATGGTATCTTAGATATATATTTAAAATGGGAGGCGATTGTTATTTTAGGTAAAAATATCAAACAAGATATAGAAAATATGCCTAGAAAAAGCTTAGATACATCTTTGATAGCAGAAGATAAAAGTGATTTAACTTTTTTTAATATAGATGAAGAAGAAAGTAATGATACATTAAAGGCATTAAAGAAAAGCTATGTTACAACAAACTATAAAGAGGAAACTATACTAAACTTACAAAATACATTAAATAGTACATCAGATGATACGACTAAAGAATTAAAAATAGAGTCATACAAAAGATATAATAATGCACTAGACTTAGCAGAAAAAAATTACATAACAAGTGCGTGTGATATTATTGAGAAAGCATTAGAAATTAATCCTAAAGATGTTGATATACTTAACCTAAAGGGATTACTTAAATTATTAAAATGTGACTTTTCAAGAGCATTTGAAAGTTTTTACACTGGTATGTGTTATGGAAATAATGAATTATCTAGAAAATATGTTGATATGTTATCATCAGATGATTTTAACGTCTTTTTAAGAAGATATAATCATTCGATAAGATTTATAAATGAAGAATTAAATCAAGAATCTATACAAATATTAGATAATATTATAGATGAAAATCCAGAACTTATAGAGCCATATGTTATATTATCGTTATTATATGATAAACTTGAAAATATAAAAAAGAGAGAAATTTATTTACATAAACTTAGAGAAATAGATAAAGATAATGAGATATTTGAAGAAAATAAAGAAAAGGATACACCAGAACCTAAAGAAACATCAAAAAAAGAAGAAAATTCTAAAAAAACAAATAAAAAGAGTCCTTTACCATATGTAATTATAGGCTGTTTAGCTATAGGTGTTGGGGCATTTTATTTAAATACAAAAAACAAAATGGACAACCTAGAATCAGAACTTACTCATAAAGAACAAAAGCTAAGTGAAGCAGATAAAAAATTAGGTGAAAAGACTCAACAATTAGATGATACTAATAAAGAATTAGATAAAGCAAAAGATGATGAGAGTAAATCAAGTAAAGAAATTGTAGTAGCAGATGAGCAAACACTTTACAATGAGGCCTTAAAATTAAAAAAAGAAGAAAAATATACTGATGCTATAAATAACTTCAAACATGTTATAAATAACGGAAAATCACAAAAATTTATTTCGGAATCAATATATCAAGTAGCTCTTATAAGTGAAAAAACGGGAAATAAGGAAGAAGCTATAAAATATTATAATAAGTATATAAATACTTATACTTCTAAGTCAGAATACTATGATGATGCTTTTTATCAATTAGGTATGTTATACTACAATAATGGAGATTTAGAAAAGGCTAAGAAAACATTCTATGGAATGAGAAGTGAAGTTCCAGATAGTATGTATAATAACTCTAAAGTAAAAGAAATTTTACAAGAAAAATAAGCATATATATAAAAGAGTATTACAATTAATTTGTAATGCTTTTTTTTATGCAAAGACTATAAAACTTAGAAAATAAATTTTATTATAACGGGAGGATTGAACATGATACTAGATATTCATGCAGATATATTTACAGATATATTTAATAAAAAAATAAGTGGTGAAAGTAATATAATAGAAAAATATCATTTAGATAAATTTAATAAAGGTGGAATTAATGGAGGAATATTTGTATTTTGGACAAAGCCTGAAAGTGAATATGATAACTATGAAACATTTAAAAAAAATGATGAGATATGCTAATGAGGAAGTTGAAATATCAAAGAATTATTTAACAATAGCTAAAAATTATAAAGAGTATATAAATTCATTAAAGTCAGGTAAAATAACAGCTATGATGAACTTAGAGGGACTTAGTGTACTAGAAGGTGATATTAGTAAGATAGAAGAAATATATGATTATGGTATAAGATTTTCTTCACTAACTTGGAATGAAGAAAATGAATTCGCATGTGGAATAAAGATAAATAATGATAGTGGGCTTAAAGAAAAGGGAAAAGAATATATAAAATTAGCTGGTGAACTTGGAATTGTCATAGATGTATCTCATGCAAGTGATAAAACTTTTTACGATATTTATAACAATACTAAAAAGCCTATAATAGCAAGCCACTCAAATTGTAGAAAGTTATGTAATGTAGGTAGAAATTTATTAGATGAACAGTTAAAGCTTATTAAAGAGACTGGAGGTATAGTAGGTATAAATGCGTATAGAGACTTTATACATGAAGAAAAATCAAAAAAAGATTTAAGTAATTTAATTAATCATATAGATCATATGGTTGATTTAATAGGAATTGATTCAGTGTGTTTTGGATTTGATTACTGTGATTATATAGAAGATGATGTACAAGAAAATATTAAGGCAAGAAAAGAAGTTACAATTGGATTAGAAAATGCATCTAAAACCCAAAATATAATATATGAACTAAGAAACAGAGGCTATAAAGATATAGATATAGAGAAAATTTCACATAAGAACTTTTTAAAATTTATGCAAGATAATGTAAACAAGTAAGTATAACAGTATTTTAAGAATAAGCATAGTATACCCTATAAAATAATAAACTGTAATGTTAGAATAAATTTATTTTTTATAGGGGGAGGCTAAGCATGATAAAAAAAGACTTATTTCTTCCAATACTTAGAGATGGAAAATATGGGTTTATTGATAAAGATAAAAACACTGTGATAAAACCAAGGTTTAAATATGTCTCAGAAAGATTTAGAGATGGTTACTGTGTTATTACTTATATTAAAAAAATAAGGAAAAATGTAAGATGGGTATTTGGATATATTGACCAATTAGGAAATACAAATATAATGCTTCATCTAGAAAGTGCATCGGAGTTTAACGAAGGATTAGCTCGAATAAAAATAGATGGAAATTACGGGTATATAGATACTTCTCTTAAAGAAATAATAAAACCAAAATTTGATATGGCAGCAAATTTTAGAGATGGACTAGCAGGAATAAAAGTAAATAAAAAATGGGGATTTATTAATAAGGATGGAGATGTTGTAATACCAAATACATACACATATGTAAACCAATTTTTTGATGAGCGAGCTTTAGTTGAG
Source organism: Faecalimicrobium dakarense (assembly GCF_000499525.1). Taxonomy (GTDB): domain Bacteria; phylum Bacillota; class Clostridia; order Peptostreptococcales; family Peptostreptococcaceae; genus Faecalimicrobium; species Faecalimicrobium dakarense. Next base: position 5,790 of record NZ_HG529259.1, read on the forward strand.
GTTAAGAATAAGTATGGATATATAAATAAAATAGGTGAATTTATAGTATCTCCAAGATATGATATAGCAACAGATTTTTCAGATGGATTAGCAGCAGTTAGAGTAGATGATAAGTGGGGTTATATAGATAAATCTGGAGATTTAAAAATAGAATTATTATTTGATAGAGCTAAGCCGTTTTATGAAGGATTAGCAGCTGTATGTATAGATGAAAAATGGGGCTATATAAACAAAATGGGTGAAATTATTATTGATCCTATGTTTGATTATGCTTGTAACTTTAAAGATGGATTGGCTAGATTTAATATAGGATATAATTCACTTACAAGAGGAATCAGTAGCCCTAAGGGTGGAATGTGGGGCTTTTTAAATAAAGAAGGAGATATAGAAATAATTCCTATATTTGATTCTATATCAGATTTTGAAGATGGATATGCTCAAGTAATAGATGGAAATAATAATAACTATATAGATAAATACGGAAAATTGATTTTATAAATTAAATTGAAAAAAAAATTCCAAAGTAGTAATATAGATAAGGGGGAAAAGGGAGGATTAAACCTCCCTTTAACTTTTCATTAATATTTTAATCAGATTTTTTTCAAGGAGGAATAAAAATGAGACTATTTAATCAGCTAGCTTTAATATTAGGTATATGGGCTGTGGGAGAATATATTAGCTCGCTAATACGAAGTATAGTTGTAATACCAGGAAGTATAGTGGGGATGATTTTATTATTTTTAATGCTACAATTTAAAATAATAAAACTTGAAGGAATAGAAAAACTTAGCAATTTATTTCTAGACAATATGGCACTGTTTTTTATACCAGCAGGAGTATCTTTAATAAAATCTTTAGATATTATAGCAAGTAATATTTGGGTGCTAGTAATAACAATACTTATAAGTACAGTTATAGTTATGTATTTCACAGGTATTGTAGTCGAAAAAATGATAAAAAGCAAAGTTAAGGAGAGTTAATCATGTATGACATTTTAAAAACACCAATATTTGGAATCGTTGTAACAATTTTATTTTTTAATATGGGATTATATATACAAAGAAAAACAAAAAAAGCAATATTCAATCCATTATTAATAGCTATACTAGGAATTATATTATTTTTAGATATAAGTAAAATACCTTATGAAAGTTATAAAATTGGAGGAGATAATATAAATTACTTTTTAGGACCTGTTACAATAGTACTTGCAGTTCCATTATATAAACAATTCGATTTATTTAAAAAACATTTATTAGAAATACTTATAGGTATAGGTTGTGGAGTTGTAGTATCGTTTATATCTGTAATGATAATTGGTAAATTTACAAATGCTAATATGGATATAATTAATTCATTAATTCCAAAGTCGATAACTACCCCAATGGGATTATCTTTGACAAATACAATTAATGGGATAGAATCTGTAACAGTGGTGGCTATAATTTTTACAGGAATACTAGGAGGTATATTAGCTCCAATAGTATTTAAAATCGGTAAGATAAATCATCCAGTAGCAAAAGGAATCGCACTAGGAACATCAGCACATGCACTAGGAACATCAAAAGCATTAGAGATGGGAGAGGTAGAAGGTGCAATGAGTGGTTTATCCATAGGTATATCTGGAATAATAACAGTTATATTAATTCCTATAATAATAAATTTATTATAAAATTTAATTAAAATAAAAAATAAATTTATTAAATAAAAATGAAATAAGTAAGGTTACCTATTCATAGATTGAAATCTTGGAAATATATATTTCATTTTACTAAATCGTGTATACAGTATGTAAAACGTATAAAAAACTGAAAATACTATATAAAATAGTGATAACATTAGATATTAAGTGAAAAATAAAGTAATAATTTATTGCAGGATTTGAAATATATTTATCATACTGTGATAGAGTTAAATTTATTTAATCAAAACCTAACCGTTATAATTTTTACAATATATGTAAATTTAAAAATATACACTAGACATATAAAAAAAAGATAATATAATATATGATGTATTAAATAATATAGAGTATTGAAAAATATTATTTAATCAAAATATCTATGTATACAAGTACGTAGAAAAAGGTGAAGGGAGAAAGAAATGAGTAAAGTTAACACCGCCCTAGAAGACAATATATTCTTGAGATATCTTGTTATAATAGCAGGAATGACAATTTCATCTATAGGGGTCAACGGTTTTTTAAGACCAGCACATCTATTAAGTGGAGGAGTGCCTGGTGCATCAGCAGCTATAAATTATATAACTGATATAAATATAGGTTTATTAACATTTATTATAAATATACCTATATTCATTTTAGGATTTATTTACCTGGAGAGAGAGTTTTGTATTACAAGCTTAATAAACATGATATTATTTTCTACACTATTAGGTATAACGCAGGATGTAGGTCAATTTATACCAGTAAAAGATATATTACTTCAAAGTGTATATGGAGGTATACTATCGGGTATAGGATCAGGGCTTGTATTTAAGACTAAAAGCTCACAAGGTGGAACGGATATAATAGCAGCAATATTAAAAATGAAAATTAATATCCCTGTAAAAGATACAATGCTTTTTATAAACATTTTAATAGTATCAATAGGTGGAGTACTATTTGGAATGCAACTGGCATTATATACTCTTATAGGCATGTTTTTAAGTTCTTCAGTAATGAATATTGTAAAGGATGCTATGAATAATCAAAAATCTGTAATGGTTATATCTAAAGAAAGTGAAGCTATAGCAAAAGAAATAATGCATGAATTGCATAGAGGAGTTACTTTTTTAGAGGCTGAGGGTGCTTATACTCATGAAAGAAAGAAACTTATATACTGTATAGTTTCATCTAATGAAATACCAAAAATAAAAGAAATATCATTAAAGTATGATAAAAAATCATTTATGTCAGTTAATGATGTAAATGAGGTTAAAGGAAGAGGATTTAAAGAAAAATTTTTATAAGATATGTATAAAACTTATAAATTATATATATAATATATATTGAGAGGAGTGCGTATCCTCTCAAAACTCTAGAGTTAAAATTACATCGGTATTACTTATACATAATTATATGTGGGAGTAGTGAAGAAGAAGTTTGCATAGATTATAGTGTATGAGAGCGGAAAGCTTAAGCTATTTAATGGAATTCGGATAATTTTATATGCGAAGTTAAAAGTAGGGTATACCAGGTTAGGGTGTAGCCTATTTTTAATTTTAAATAATATTCTCTTAAAGCTTGTAAATTTATTTTTTATTAATTAAATAAGTATATTAAAATTATATTTTTAAATATATGTATAGAAAAGTATAACGAATTTAATATATAATAAGTTTGAGGTAATAATAGTTGACTAGTGGTGATAGGAGAAGTACATTATGAGGTTATCTAAAGAACACATTGATATATATAACGAATACTTAAGATTTATAAATGAAGTAAATAAAGAAATTAAATCAGTTAAAAGCATACAAAAAAATACATTAAGAAAAGATGAAAAAGCAACAGAAGAAGAAATATTAGCATTAGAAGAAGGTAAAATAATAGAAGAAAATGAAGAAGTCAAAAAGAAAAAATAAATAATAAAATATATAACTTTTCAAATGGAGATGTATATATAGGTAAAATAGTAGATGGTAAAATGAATGGTAAAGGCATTTATACATTTACAGAAGGAATAGAATACTTAGGTGAATTTAAAAATGATATAAAGTCAGGTAAGGGGATGTGCACATTTCCAAGTGGAAATATATATATAGGATCATTTGAAGATGATGTAATGAGTGGTATAGGTCAAATGAACTATAAAAGCCAAGATGAGTATATAGGCAATTGGAAAGATGGCAAGAAATCTGGTATGGGAATATATAAATGGAATGATGGATGTATATATGTAGGAGAGTTTAATGACAATAAAATGGAAGGCTATGGAAGGTGCTATGCTTCTAATGGAGATGTAATATATGAAGGAGAATGGAAAAATAATTTAGTGCATGGACAAGGAACATATATATGGGAAGAAGGTAAAAAATATATAGGTGAATTTATGCATGGAAAAAGGCATGGAAAAGGTACTTTTTATTTGCAAAATGAGCTAGTATATGAAGGAACATGGGAGTTTGATAAACCTTGCATATTTAATATGAGTTTAGATGAAATATTTTCATTAAGATACTAGTAATTCATCTTAGCACAATGATTTTAGCATAATATTTTGGGGTATAAACCAAAAGAGGTGAATTAGTATGAATTTTAAAAATATAGGAAGAAACGAATTAAAGAAAATAATAGAAAATAATGATGATATTTTCTTATTAGATATAAGAACAAAAGAGGAGTATGAAGAAGGTAATATAGAGACATCTGTTAATATACCGCTACATGATCTTTTATATGATATAGATGATATAGAAGAATATAAAGATAAAAAAGTAATTGTCTATTGTAGAAGTGGGCATAGGAGTATTACGGCTTGTAATTTATTATCTATGTCAGGGTTTACAGATTTATATAATTTAGAAAAAGGTATAATTGATTATAAGCTCTAGCTATCTGCTAGAGTTTTGTAATATACTTGACAATATAATGTGTATCAATTAGTATGTTCTAAATAATCATATTATAAAAATGGAGGAGAAGATGGATAATATAGACACTAATAGCAGTAAATATAAGAATTATTGTGACAAAAGTGGA
>NZ_HG529260.1 GCF_000499525.1 Faecalimicrobium dakarense
ACAAAAGTGGAGAGCTTTTAAATTTAAATAAAAATAATAATTTCCAAATAGAAAAGTTAGAAGGTAGTAATTGTGCAGTATGTGAGTGTGAAAATAATATAGGAAGTAATTATTGTAAGCATTGTGGAGCAGATCTGTATGAGATAAATGATAAAAGTCAATTTGAATCAATTATAAAAAATAATAAAAGTATAAATTATATTTTAGAAAAGTTTAATATAGGTAAAATTTTACTAACATCTTCTTTATCATTAGGTATACTTTTAGTTGTATCATTTTTTATAAAAGGATTTATTAGCCTAGAATTTTCAGAGATAAGTTATATTATAAATCCATTACATATAATAATGGCGTTAAATCTTGGAGTATTGGATGGATATTCATCAACTATGGTAGGATCAGGTTCTATAGAAGCTCATATAGGTATGCTAATATTACTTATAATGCCTGTAATTTCTATAATTATATCTAATTTTATATTTCTTAAGAAGGAAAATAAAGATTTAAATTCAGTTATATTAAATTCTATAGGATTTGGGATTAGTTATGGTTTAATGTTAGCTGTTATAAGTATATTTGCAACTGTTAAATCAAATCCAATGGATATGATAGACTATGGTCTAGCAATAAACTTTAGATACAGATTTTCAAGCCTATTAATTAATGGATTTATTATAGGATTTTTAACTACTTATATATTTTCATTTAAGAAAAAGTACCGAAATAATAATATATATATAGATATATTAAAAAATGCTATAAATACAATAGCAATAGGGTATATTTTAGTATTTATAATACTTTTAATACTAACATTATCAGACTCAAGTTTTTTAAATGAAATTGGACTTTATGGATATTTAGATAAGTTCAATATAGGTATAATATTATCTCAACTTACAGCATATGTTTGGGAGTTTGCAAACTTTATACCTATTAGCATAAACAACAATATTATATCTATACTTAATACAGGTATATTTTTTAACACTAAATTAATATTTTATTCTATGATTGCCCTATCTCTATTAATAATTTTAATATCAGGATGTAATATTAAATATAAGTATAAAGAAAATGGTAAAAAAGCAATTTTAATATTTGCAATATCTTATGCAATTATTATGGGTATTTTAGCAATGTTTAGTTATATAACAGTAGGAGGAAATATATCTTTATTGGAGATGAATAATTATAAGGCATCAATTTTTATGGGAACAAGCATTACATCTACTATGATAATATCTTTCATATATAGCTATGTTGTATCATGGATAGGATATAAGTTAAATACATTTTAAAACTCTAGAAAGGGAGATATAGTATGCAAGATAAAATAGAAAAAAACTTTTCAAAAGTTCAAGATAATATTGAAAAAGGAAAAGAAAAGGTTGATAATTTAAAATCAAAATTAGATATAAAAAAAGTAATAAATGAAGCTGAAGTAAAGAAAACTAATATATTACTAGAAATGGGAATGCTTACATTTAAAAAGATTAGATCAAAGGAAATTAATGATTATAGCTTTAATGAATTTTGTGACGAAATATTAGAATTAGATAAAATAATATATGAAAGTAATTTAAATATAAATGAATTAGAAACAGATAAAAGAGGAATTTTTTGTGAATGTGGATATGTGGCAAATATAAATGATAAATTTTGCGTTGAATGTGGCAGAAAAATTCAATCAGAAGATAATCAGGTAGATTTGAAAATATGTGAACATTGTAACAATGAAATGGATAAAGATAGTAACTATTGTATATGCTGTGGTAATAAATTAGAATTATAAGAAGGTGAATGTATATTCACCTTTTTATGTTTTATAAATATAAAACTCAATGTGGTATAATAATATATAGTTTATAAATATTAAGGTGATGAATGTGAAAAGGATAAGAGAGTGTGATATTGGCAAAGTACACCTATTTAAAAATATAAGTGGGGCGTCAATAAAAAATATTTTAGAGGAAAGCTCTATTAGAAAATTAGAGAAAAAAGAAGTTTTATTTCGTGAAAATGATAGTATAAGTAAAATATATTTTTTATTAGAAGGAAAAGTATCAACATTTAAAATAAGTGAAAATGGAGAACGGAAAATAATATTTATGCTAAAAGAAGGAGAAATGATAAATGAAGTTTTAGTAGATAATAGAAGAAATTCAACCATTGGGTGTGAAGCGTTTGAAAAATCATTAGTTCTAGAATGTGATATGAAAAATTTTTTATATTATATGGAAAGAGATTTTGCATTAACAAAGAACATATTATCATACTCAGAGTTAAGAACTAGGAGATTGTATAGGCAACTTAAAAACTCTATATCTATTAAAATAGACAAAAAATTAGCGGCTAAATTATATAGAATAAGTAAAGAATTTGGAATAAAAAATGGAGAGTGGACTCTTATAAATTTCAACTTAACAATAACTTATCTAGCAGACATGCTAGGATGTAAAAGAGAGACATTATCAAGGTCCATGAAAATATTACAGGATCAAAATCTAGTCAAAATAGATGGAAAAAAAATTTATACAAAGAAAGAGGAATTAGCTAAGTATTTTAAAGGAAACTAGATTATAATAAAAATTTCTCCTTTAATTAATATGAAATATAATTATTTCATAT
>NZ_HG529261.1 GCF_000499525.1 Faecalimicrobium dakarense
AAGGAGAATTTTTTTTATTGTGATAATAATCACAGAAAACTAAATAAGCAAATGTTAATATTTTATTAACAAAGATAGGGGAAAGGTGGTTAAGTCATGAAAATAAAATTAAACTTAGAAGGCTTTAATGAAGGATTAAAACATTTAAGCAATGACTACAAAATACTTGCACCAGTATCGATGCCATACAAAGGCACGTATTCAGATACTGATGTAGTAAGATATCAAGAAGTAAACAGCATAGAAGAAATGGAACTTAGTAGAAAATCAAGCTTTTCACCAAAGGAAATAATACTTCCTATAACACAGGTTTTATTTTATTTTACAGAAAAAGAGTTTAAGGAAAGCGATATAGATGACAGAAAAACAATTATCTTTCTAAGAGCGTGCGATATAAATGCAGTAAAAAGGCTAGATCAAATTTACTTAGAAAATGGAGTAGAAGAAGATTATTATTATAAGAGACTTAGAGAAAAAGTAAAATTTGTTTTAGTTGGATGTAAGGAAAGCTTTAGAAACTGCTTTTGTGTAAGTATGGACTCAAATAAGACTGATAATTATTCTATGGCACTAAATTTAAGAGATAATGAAGTTTATCTAGATATAAAAGATAAAGATTTAGATATTTTTAAAGGAGAATATACTGATTTTTCAGTTGATTATGTTAAAGAAAACACAATATCTGTAGAAATTCCAAAAGATTTAGATCCTAAAAAAATATCACAAAGCCCTATGTGGGATGAGTATGATGCAAGATGTATAGCATGTGGAAGATGTAATTTTGTCTGTCCAACATGTTCGTGTTTTACTATGCAAGACATTTTTTATAAAGAAAACGAAAATGTCGGTGAGCGAAGAAGGGTGTGGGCTTCTTGCCAAGTGGATGGATATAGTGATATGGCAGGAGGGCATTCATTTAGAAATAAGCATGGTCAAAGAATGAGATTTAAAACACTGCATAAAATTTATGACTTTAATAAGCGATTTGGTAATCATATGTGCGTTGGATGCGGAAGATGTGATGATGCATGTCCACAATATATATCATTTTCAAGTTGTATAGAAAAAGTAAATGATGAAGTTAATAAGGAGGAAATTTAATATGAATCCATATATACCAGTAGGAGCGGAGATAATAGATATAGTAAAACATACGGAAATAGAATGGACATATAGAGTTAAGTGTAGCACAGAAAATGTTCTTCCGGGAAAATTTTATGAAGTGTCTATACCTAAGTTTGGGGAAAGTCCAATATCAGTATCAGGATATGGAGATGATTATGTAGATTTTACTATAAGAAGTGTTGGTAAAGTTACTAATGAATTATTTAATTATAAAATTGGAGATAAATTCTTTATAAGAGGACCATATGGAAATGGTTTTGATGTAAGTCTATATGAAGATAGAGAAATAGTAGTTGTTGCAGGAGGAAGTGGCCTTGCTCCAGTTAGAGGTATAGTTGAATATTTTTACAATAATATAGATAAATGTAAAAGTTTTAAATTAATAGTAGGATTTAGATCTCCTCAAGATATTTTATTTAAAGATGATTTAAAAAGATGGAGCGAAAAATTAGAGGTAATTGTAACAGTTGATAAGGCTGATGAAAGTTATCAAGGCCATGTAGGACTAGTAACAAAGTATATACCAAAGCTTTCGATAAATGATATTAATAATACTAGTGCAATAGTAGTAGGTCCTCCTATGATGATGAAGTTTACAGTAGAAGAATTTTTAAAAAGAGATTTAGTTGAAAATAATATATGGGTTTCTTACGAAAGAAAAATGTGTTGTGGAGTAGGTAAATGTGGACATTGTAAAATGGATGATACTTATATATGTATAGATGGACCAGTATTTGATTATTCTTATGCTAAAAATCTTATAGATTAGGAGGTAAATTAATATGATAAGAGATATAAATACTAAAAAAGTAATGAAAAATGCTTTTAGAATAACTAAAAATAAATATGAAACTTCTCTTAGAGTTAGAATACCAGGAGGATGTGTAGACCCTGAAAGTTTGATGATAGTTTCTAAAATTGCAAATGAATATGGAAATGGGCAAATTCATATAACTACTAGACAAGGATTTGAAATACTTGGTATAGACATGGAAGATATGGATAAAGTTAATAAACTTATTCAACCAGTTATAGAAAAAATGAATATAAATCAATGTGAAAAGGATAAGGGATATCCTGCTGCAGGAACTAGAAATATATCAGCATGTATAGGAAATAAAGTCTGTCCAAAGGCTCAATATAATACCACAGAATTTGCAGCTAGAATAGAAAAAGAAATATTTCCAAATGATTTTCATTTTAAAGTTGCATTGACAGGATGTCCAAACGACTGTGTAAAAGCTAGAACACATGATTTTGGAATAATAGGAATGACTCTGCCGCACTATGAAAAAGATAGATGTGTATCATGTGGTGCTTGTGTAAAAAAATGCAAAGTTTTATCTACAGGTGCGCTAAGATCAGAAAATTATAGAGTGTTAAGAGATCATGATAAATGCATAGGATGTGGAGAATGCGTACTTAATTGCCCAACAGGAGCGTGGACAAGAGATAATAAAAAGTACTATAGATTAGCTATAATGGGAAGAACTGGTAAGAAGAACCCAAGGCTTGCAGAAGATTTTTTAGTATGGGCTGATGAGGATAATATAGTTAAGATAATACTTAACACATATAAGTATGTAGATAAATATATAGACAAAAATGCTCCAGGAGGAAAAGAACACATAGGATATATAGTTGATAGAACAGGATTTATGGAATTTAAAAAATGGGCATTAGAAGGTGTTGAATTTAAGGATATCACAAAAGTTAATGAGAATGTATATTGGAGCGGAGTTAGATACTAAATTAAAACATTTTTAGGGGGAAAATAAAAATGCATAAAGAAACATTAGAAAAACTGACTAATGCAGCAAGAAATAAAATCAACTTACTAAAAGAGAGCAAACTTAGATATACTGTATCTGCTGCTTTTGCAGGGCTTTATGTAGGGTTAGGTGTAATATTAATTTTTACAGTAGGAGGTCTGTTAACTCAAGCAAGCTCTCCTATGACTAAAATAATGATGGGTGTATCATTTGCAGTAGCACTTAGCCTAGTTATAATGACTGGAACGGAATTATTTACCGGAAATAATATGGTAATGGCAGCAGGTACTTTAAATAAAGGTGTAAGTATTAAAGATACATCAAAAGTATGGCTATATAGCTTTGTAGGTAATTTGCTAGGTTCATTATTAGTAGCAGCATTATTTGTTGGAACAGGATTAATAGATAAAGGTCCAGTTATGGAGTTTTTCACAACAACAGCATCAGCAAAAGCATCAGCTCCATTTATGGCACTTTTCTTTAGAGGGATTCTTTGTAATATATTAGTTTGTGTAGCTGTATTATGCTCATTTAGAACTAACGATGATAGCGCTAAATTAATTATGGTATTCTTGTGTTTGTTTACGTTTATAACTAGTGGATTTGAACACAGTGTTGCAAATATGACTATATTTGGAGTTGCCTTATTTTCACCATCAATACAAAGTGTTACTATAGCAGGTGCAATTTATAACTTATTAGCAGTTACTCTTGGAAACATGATAGGAGGAGCAATATTTATGGGATTAGGTAGTTATATACTAGGAAATGAAAAAGGCAAAAGGGAGTCTACAAAAAAAACTAGCATAAAATCAAAAAATAGAAGTGCATAAATGCACTTTTATTTTTTTGTTTTTATTAAATATTATATTAAATAGTAAAAAAATGAAAAAAAATTCCAAAGAATAGATGGAAAATAACAATCAAAAATTGAAAAAAACTTTCATAAGTGTGAAAAATAAATAAATTTTATGTATAAATAAATAAAAAATAGGGAAAAATAAATTTTTTTAAAAAAATAATGAAAATATGTTGCAAGGAAAATGATTTCATGTTACTATTCAATTATAGAAAAAGAAAAATATTTTCAAAAAGGAAAGAGTTGGGTAATAAATGTTAGATATAATAAAAGGCAAGCTAATAGTATCTTGCCAAGCATTAGAAGACGAGCCATTACATAGCCCCTTTATAATGGGAAGAATGGCAAAAGCTGCAATGGAGGGTGGTGCAGTTGCAATTCGCGCTCAAGGTGTTGAGGATATTATAGAAATAAAAAAAGTAACCTCACTGCCAGTAGTAGGTATTATAAAAAGAAATTATGAAGATTCAGAAATCTTTATAACACCAACTAAAAAAGAAATAGATGAACTTTTAACTACAGGGTGTGAAATGATAGCATTAGATGCTACTAATAGAAAAAGACCTAATGATGAAAGCTTAAAGGAATTAATAGATTATATAAAATCAAAAGATGTATTAGTTATGGCAGATATATCAAATTATGAAGAAGGTATAAATGCATATAAATGTGGAGCAGACTGTGTTTCAACAACGTTGTCAGGGTACACTCCATACACTAAAAAAAACTGATGGACCTGACTTAGAATTAATGAAGAAATTAGTAAAAGACTTACCAATACCAGTTATAGCAGAAGGAAAGGTAAATACACCTAAAGATTTAAAAGATGCTTTTAGTAAAGGTGTACATTCAGCAGTTGTAGGCTCTGCAATCACTAGACCTCAACTTATAACAGAAAAATTTGTAAAAGCGTTATAAAACATTATAAAATAAGTAATAACTTAAACTAGTTTAATAAAAAAATATATATAAATTTTAGGAGGAACAGATATGAAAGGAATTTACTCAGCATTACTAGTATCATTCGATAAGGATGGAAATATAAATGAAAAAGGCTTAAGACAAATAGTAAGACATAACATTGATGTATGCAAAGTTGATGGACTTTATGTAGGTGGATCTACAGGTGAAAACTTTATGTTATCGACTGATGAAAAGAAAAGAATATTTGAAATAGCTAAAGATGAAGCTAAAGATCAAATAAAATTAATAGCACAAGTTGGTTCTGTTAACTTAAAAGAAGCTGTTGAGCTTGCTAAATTTGCTACTGATTTAGGATATGATTCACTAAGTGCGGTTACACCTTTCTACTATAAATTTGATTTTGCAGAAATAAAGCATTACTATGAAACAATAATAAATTCTGTGGATAACAAAATGATAATATATTCTATACCATTCTTAACTGGTGTAAATATGAGTTTAGATCAATTTGCTGAACTATTTGAAAATGAAAAGATAATAGGTGTTAAGTTTACAGCAGCAGATTTCTACTTATTAGAAAGAATGAGAAAAAGATTCCCAGATAAATTAATATTTGCTGGATTTGATGAAATGATGTTACCAGCTACTGTACTTGGAGTAGATGGCGCTATAGGTTCAACATTTAACGTAAATGGTTTAAGAGCTAGACAAATATTTGAATTAGCTCAAGAAGGGAAAATAGCAGAAGCTTTAGAAATACAACATGTTACTAATGACTTAATAACTGATATATTAGGAAATGGATTATATCAAACAATAAAAGCAATACTTGAAGAAGAAGGTGTAGAAGCAGGATTCTGTAGACAACCTATGAAAGAAGCAACTGACGAAATGAGAGCAAGAGCTAAAGAAATGCATAAGAAATACTTTCAAAATGAAGAAGCTTTATTAAAATTATAAAATATTAACCTAAAATAAAAGAGAAGTATTAAAAATACTTCTCTTTAGACCAAAAAATAAGAGGGGAGTTATAAGCTATGAAAGCTATGCAAGGTTTTACAATGATTGACTTTGGTATATTAGTAGTTTATTTATTAGCGGTATTATTTGCAGGACTTTTATTTTCAAAGAAAGATATGAAAGGAAAAGAGTTCTTTAAAGGTGATGGGACTATACCTTGGTGGGTAACATCAGTATCAATATTTGCAACACTTTTAAGTCCAATATCATTTTTATCACTAGCAGGTAATTCATATGGTGGAACTTGGATATTATGGTTTGCACAACTTGGTATATTTATAGCAGTACCTTTAACAATCAAATTCTTCTTACCATTATATAGTAGATTAGATTTGGATACAGCTTATCAATACTTAGAAATAAGATATGATAGTAAAGGACTTAGAGTAATCGGTGCTTTAATGTTTATAATCTATCAAATAGGACGTATGTCTATTATAATGTATTTACCATCAGTAGTTTTAGCAGACCTTACAGGAATTTCAGTTAATGCATTAATAATTGTAATGGGTGTAATAGCAATAATATATTCATATACAGGTGGTTTGAAATCAGTTTTATGGACAGATTTTATACAAGGTATGGTTTTAATAGTAGGTGTTACTTGTACTCTGTTCTATTTAATAACTAAAATAGATGGAGGATTTGGAACAGTAATGTCATCTCTTTCTGAAGGTGGAAAATTCTTAGCTGAAGGTGAAACTTTATTTGATCCAAATATATTAAAATCAAGTGTATTTATAATATTAGTTGGTGCTGGACTTAATACATTATCTTCATATGTATCAAGTCAAGATATAGTGCAAAGATTTACAACAACTACAGATTTAAAAGAACTAAAGAAAATGACTTATGGAAATGGTATATTATCAATAGTACTTGCAACAGTATTTTATTTAATAGGAACTTGTTTATTTGTATTCTATGGACAAAATCCAGAGTTAGCTCAAACAGCTCAACAAGACCAAATATTTGCATCATACATTGCATACCAATTACCAGTAGGGGTAACAGGAATATTACTTGCAGCAATATATGCAGCTAGTCAATCTACATTATCAACTGGGCTTAATTCAGTTGCAACAAGCTGGACATTAGATATTCAAACTATGATAAGTAAAGATATGAGTTTTGAAAAACAAACTCAAATAGCTAAATATATATCTTTAGGTGTAGGTATAGTGGCTATTGGTGTTGCTATAGTGCTTGCAAATGGAGAAATAAAATCAGCTTACGAATGGTTTAATAGTTTCATGGGATTAGTACTTGGAGTTTTAGCAGGAATATTCATACTTGGAGCATTCTGTAAAAAAGCAACTAGATTTGGAGCTTATGTAGGATTTACAGTTTCAGCTATATTAGTTGTTTACTTAAAATATAATGTTCCAGAAGTTACTTCTTGGGCATATTCGCTAGTAACAATAACTACATCAGTAGTAGTTGGTCAAATAGCAAGTTTTATTCAATTGAAAGTATCTAATAAAAAAGAAGAAGCTAATAATGAAGCAACTATATATTTTGAAGGATAATATTAAGTAGGAGGAACTAAACATGATATTTGGAAATATAAAGCATGAGAAAACGTATGCTAACTTAGATAAAGATTTACTTAGATGTTTAGATTATGCTAAAGAAAATGTATTATTAGATTACGAAAAAGGAAGCCACGTTATAGATGGAGATGACATTTTCGTAAATATAGTTGGATATGAGACTTGCGAAAAAGAAGATAGATTTTGGGAGGCTCATAAAAAATATATAGATGTTCATCTAATGCTTGATGGATGCGAAAGAATAGACTTAAATTTTATAGAAAATTTAGAACAAAAGCCTTATCAAGAAGAAGGAGATTTTCTTCCTCTTGAAGGAGAACCTAATAGTTATGTTGAACTTAGAACAGGTGATTTCTTAGTTTGCTATCCAGAAGATGGCCATATGACAGCTATAAAAGTTAATGATAAAGAAAATATAAAGAAAGCTATATTCAAGGTAATAGTGAGATAGTTAAAATGTACCTATAAAATATATAAAAAGGGAGAGTAGTTTTCTACTCTCCCTGATTTAGTATAAAAGCAACCAAAACCTATGTAAATTAAGGGGGAGACAGAATGGAAAAAATAGATGTATTTTTACTAATTGGTCAAAGTAATGCAAGGGGAGTAGGTAATCCAAAAGACAGTGAAGTACCAAATGAAAACTGCTTTGAATACTTAAAAAGCGGAGAAATTATAAATATGAGATGTATTTTAGAAAGTTCTGAAGGTGATGGAACTATAGCCCCTGCATTTTCAAATAATTGGAATAGTATGACGGGAAATAAAGTTTGCTTTATACATGAAGCTAAAGATGGATCAAGAATAAAAAATTGGAATCATGATGCAAATCAATTTTTAAATGAAGCTATAATAAAATTTAATGAAGGATATAAAAGAATAAGTGAAAAGTATGAAATAGAAAATAAATACGTTATATGGATTCAGGGAGAAAGTGATGCAAAATATGGTAGCGATGCATTATACTATAAAGAGAATCTAAAATCTATAGCAAATAGATTAAAAGATGAATGTAATATAGATAAGATGTTTGTAAGTTTGACAGGTTATTGGCTAGGTCACAAAGATTACTTTATTAGAACAAGAAGGATAGCAGCGGCTCAAGAGGCTGCATGTAAAGAATGTGAGGTTTTATCACTTGGAAGTAAGAGAGCTATGATTTTCCATGATGAAGATTTAGTGATAGATGATGTTCATTATTCTCAGATTGGATTAAATATACTTGGAAAAGATTTAAGTAAGAATATATATAAATATCAAATTACAAAAAAAGATTTAGATTTGGAAGATACTATAAACTTGGATGTAGAGAGAAATTATATTGAACAATTAGAAAATATAAGTAAAGTATTATAAAATAATTAGGCATGGAGATTGACTATGAAAAAATTCGTTTGCATAGATGTAGGTGGAACTTCTATAAAATATGGGTTAGCACTGGAAGATGGAATAATAATAGATAAGTCAAGTATGGATACTGAAGCACTTGAAAAAGGTGGATTTGGAATACTTGAGAAAATGAAGACAATAGTAAAAAAATATATAAGTGATAATAATATAAGTGGAATATGTATATCAACAGCTGGCATGGTAGACCATGAAGCAGGAAAAATATCTTATGCTTTAGAACATTTAATACCAAACTACACAGGTATGGAAATTAAAAAGGAAATAGAGCGTGAATTTAGCATAAGATGTGAAGTTGAAAACGATGTAAATTGTGCAGGTTTAGGGGAAATGTGGATAGGAGCTGGAAAAGATAGTAAATCATCCATTTGCATGACTATTGGAACTGGTATAGGTGGATGCGTAATTTTAGATAATAAATTAATTCATGGGTTCAGCAATAGCGCTGGCGAAATTGGATATATGAATATAAACGGAGAAACATTCCAAGATTTAGCATCAACAACAAGTTTAGTAAAAAGAGTAGCAAAAGTAAAATCTATAGATGAAAAAGATATAAATGGAAAAATAATATTTGATTTAGCAAAAAATAATGATGAAGATTGTTTAAATGAAATTAATAATATGATAAAATCATTATCAATAGGAATAGCAAATATTGCCTATTTAATAAATCCACAAGTTATAATATTAGGTGGAGGAATAATGGCACAGGAAGAATTTTTAAAGCCTAAGATAGAGAAAGAACTTAAAAATACATTAATACCAACTGTTTATAATAATACTAAAATTGAATTTGCAAAGATGCAAAATGATGCAGGAATGTTAGGAGCATTGTATAATTATTTACAAAAAGTGTATTAAGTTAGAAGGGTTTATATGAATATTTTAGAACAATTAGATGTACCAGATTTTAAGGCTACAAAGTCAGATAAATTACTTATAAATTATATAAAAGAAAATTTATCAGAAGTAGCTTATAAACCGATTTCTCAAATTGCTAAAGAAAGCAATATTGGAGAATCCACAATAACAAGATTTGCAAGAAAAATGGGTTTTAGTAGTTTACAAGACTTTAAAGTTACATTGGCACAAGAAATTTCATCAAATAGCTATAAAAAAAATATAATAAACAGCAATATAGAAAATGATGAATCTGCTATTGATACTGCAAGAAAATTATTAAATTCTAATATTAATATTTTAGCAAATACTGTAGAAATAATAAACAGTGAGGATGTACAGAAATGTTCTCAGTTAATAATAAATGCAAGAAGAATATATTTTATAGGAATTGGTTATTCTGGTATAATTGCTCAGGATTCAAACTATAAATTTATGAGAATTGGTTTAAACTGTACATGTTTTGATAGTAGCCATACGATGATAATGATGGCATCTATAATGGAAGAAGGAGATTTAGTAGTAGCTATATCTCATTCAGGAGAAACAGAGGAAATTATAAAAACAGTAAAATTAGCTAAGACCAATAAAGTAAATATTATATCTATAACTGAAAACAAAGAGTCGAAGTTAAAGGATATATCAGATGTTAACTTAGGTTATATATCAGGAGAAACCGTTTTAGAGACAGGTTCTATATCATCTAAATTAGCTCAGATTTTTATGATAGACCTTATTTATACACAAGTAGTAAAAGAAGAGTTTAATGAATCATTAGAACGTAAAGTTAAAACTACTAATGCAATAAAACTTTTTAATTTAGAGTAAGTAAAATAAAATGATGTAAGTATAAGTATACAAAATTGTTTATTTATACTTACATCATTTTTATTTATTAAAATTTAAAAATATAAGATAAAGTAATAAAATATGTGCACATCAAAAATATACAAATATTATAGTCTATAATGTTCGAGAATATCCATATAAAAAAGTATAAAAAATCATAAAAATAAATTATATATCGTATATTACCAAATTTTTATTTAATTTCTAATTATGATAATATTAATATTACAAACAATTGAAAAAAGGAGTGATTTAATGACCAAAAAGGTAGTAGTATCAAAGACCTTTTTATTTATTTTTATTTTAAGTTTTATAGTAATGTTTAAAACAGTATTTGGAGAAGAAAATACACTTATAGGTGTTACGGTAATAACTGCAACATTGATGTTTTTAGAAAGAGATTTGACATCAACCTTATTAAGTAATTTTTTCAAAATATTATCGATAAATTTAATATTAGGCTCATTAGCTTTTTTTGCATCTCAAAATATTTGGATTGGGCTAATATGTAATTTTTTAGCATTATTCATGGTGGGTTACTTTTTTAATTATGAATTAAGAAAACCTATGTATGTTCCATTTGGTCTTCAATATTTATTTATGGTGAGCACACCGATTAATCTAGAACAGCTACCAATGAGATTTATGTCTTTAGTATTTGGCGCAGCTTTTGTAATACTTGTTCAACTAATTTTAAATAAGAATAAGCTACAAAAACTAGGGGAGAAAAATGTTTCATTAATATGCGATGAATTAAAATATAAAATAAAATTATTACAAGAAAATAAAAATACTAATAATTGTGATAAAAAATAGAAGAGTTATCAAAAGAGTTAAAAAGAATAATTTATGATAATAGAAAAGAAGACTTTTATGTTACAGAAAAAGGTATTAATTTATTAAATATTTTATTTTCTTTAGAGAGGATAAGTTTAATACTTGATAGATACAATCCCTTAGACAACCTAACAGAGAATAAAATTAAAAGATTAAAGATAATAAATAACGAACTAAATGATATAAAAAATGCATTAAAAAATGATACTGATTTAAATCAAATAAAAAACCTAGATAATATTAAAGATACAAAAATTTCAGATGATATGTATTTGTATGAAGTATATAATTTGAAAGAAAATATATATGATAATATAAAACAATATAAAGTTAATAAAATAAAAGCTGATAGTAATAAAAAATTAGAAATACCAAAACATTTTAAATCAATTTCAATACATAAGAGAAATTTTAATACTGAATCTTTAAGATTTTCTTATGCTCTTAAGATAGGACTTTTGACAGCTATATCAGGTTTTATAATGGATTACTTTAAATTGCAAGATGGAAGATGGATAATGTTTACTGTATTCTCATTGACTCAAACATATTCAGAGAACTGTTTAACAAAATCGGCACAGAGAGTAGAAGCGACTTTAATTGGTTCAGCCTTATTCTTTGTATTATTTACAATAATAAAAGATGAATCGATAAGAGGGATAATTTTAATTTTAGCAGGATATATGAATTCATATCTAACTAATTATAAATACTTAATAATATGTGTCACAGTATCATCATTAGGGTCAGCAGCAATTTCATCTAGCCCAGATATATTAGTACTACACAGAGTAATGTATATAATAATAGGTACTATTATATCATTACTGGCTAATAGATATATACTTCCATATGATGCTAAAAGAGGTCATAAGGATTTAATAAACATATATAAAAACACAAATAAAGAAATAGTAAAAGAAATAGCTTATTATGTAAAAGATAAAAACAATCATCAAAGTATAAAAAATCTTTTATTAATACCGGCATTAATAGAAGATAGGCTATTACTAGTTAATACAATGTTTAATGATAAAAAAGAAGAAGAATTTATTAAAACTCAAAAAAGACTAATTAGTGATATGTATAACTTCTATATAAGTGTAAAAAAGGTAAAATAGAAGATAGAAATATTATTAATATACTAGGTAATATAGATGATGTATCTAATTTTACGGTAAAAGAATATGAGAATTTTAGAGATAATATAATAAATCAAATGAAAAATATAAATTGTACAAATGATAAAATAGTATGTGAAAATTTAATATGTATATTAGATGAAACTATAAAAATAGATAGTGACCAACAATTACAATTTGTATGATATAATAAAAAAATACCTAATTATTAGGTATTTTT
>NZ_HG529262.1 GCF_000499525.1 Faecalimicrobium dakarense
ATTATATTATAAACTATATTTTGCGAATATTAAATAATGATAACTAAAATATATAGGAGGCATTTTAATGAAATTTAAAAAGATATTATGTTTAATTATGGTAGCGATGGTATCATCATTGGCATTAGTAGGATGTACAGGGAATAAGAGCAATGATGCTAAGAATAATGATAAGGTAAAAGTAACTATGATAACAGGTGTTGGGGGGATAAATGATAGATCATTTAATCAATCTTCTTGGGAAGGGCTTCAAAAAGCTAAGAAAGATTTAGGTGTAGAGGTAGGTTACATAGAATCTAATCAAGACTCTGAATATACTGCAAATATAGAAACTGCAGTAGACGATGGAAATGATTTAATAATAGGAGTTGGATTTAAGTTAAAAGACGCTATTTTAGCAGCTGCTAAAAATTATCCAGAACAAAAGTTTGCAATAGTTGATGCTGATTATGGAGATAAAACTCCAGATAATGTAACTTGTATAACATTTAGTGAAGAACAAGCAGGATATGTAGTTGGACTAGTAGCGGGTAAAATGACAAAAACTAATAAAGTTGGATTTATAGGTGGAATAGAAGGCGTAGTTATAAAAAGATTTGAATCAGGATATAAGGCTGGAGTTAAAGAAGCTAATCCAAATGCAAAAGTTATAGATCAATATGCAAATACATTTACAGACTCAGCTAAAGGTAAATCAATAGCACAACAAATGTATTCAAATGGTGCGGATATAATATTCTCTGCAGCAGGAGATGTTGGTTTAGGTGCGATAGAAGTAGCTAAAGAACAAGGTAAATTTGCTATAGGAGTTGATAGAGACCAAAATGAGGTTGCGCCTAATACAGTAATAACTTCAGCTATGAAAAAAGTAAATGAAGGTGTTTATAATACTGTAAAAGATTTAAAAGATGGTAAATTTGATGGTGGTAAAGTTAAAGTGTATGGATTAGAAAATGATGCTGTAGGACTAGCACCAACTACAGATAAAAATGTCCCAAAAGAAGTAATAGATTATGTAAACGAACAAGTTAAAAAAATTGTAAGTGGAGAAGTAGTAGTTCCAAAACAATAAAAATATATTTACACAATTCGACAAATATGATATTATGATTTTAATAAAATAAAAGTACCTTTAATCCAGTTCAGAGAAGCTGGCAAGGTTTTCGGAAGAAAATAAACGAAGTTTATTAAAATCATAGGATAATTTATATCTAAATTTATTTTAATAAACTATTTATATGAAAACCTCTTGCTAAGCAAGAGGTTTTTTCTTTTACAGGTACTTGTAATAAGAGGAGATACATCATTATGAGTAAAAAACATCAGGATCACGATTATTCACTAGAAGCAATACCTAGTAATTCAAAAAAAGGATTTATACCAATGTTAGTTGTTATGCTAGGATTTACATTTTTCTCAGCAAGTATGTTAGCAGGTGGAAATTTAGGAACTAGTCTTAGAATGGATCAATTTGTAACAGCTGTAATTATAGGAAATGCAATATTATGTGTATATACAGGACTTTTAGCTTATATGGCAGGAGATACAGGACTTTCAACACACTTACTTGCAAGATATTCATTTGGTGAGAAAGGTTCATATTTAGTATCATTTTTAGTATCAGCAACTCAAGTTGGATGGTTTGGAGTAGGAGTTGCAATGTTTGCTATACCAGTATCGAAGGTTACAGGTATAGATGTAGGAATACTGGTTTTAGTATCAGGTATATTAATGACAGCAACCGCATTCTTTGGAATGAAATCTCTTACAATATTGAGTATGATAGCAGTTCCATCCATAGCAATTCTTGGAAGTATATCAGCAGGAAAAGCGATAGGAGATGTTGGAGGATTTACTGGATTACTAGCTATAGAACCAACAGGAGCTATGACGATGAGTGCAGCACTTGCTTCAGTTGTAGGAACTTTTATAAGTGGTGGTACTTTAACAGCAGATTTCACAAGATTTTCAAAAAGTAAAAAAGTAGCAGTATCAACAACAGTAATAGCATTTTTAATAGGTAACTCATTAATGTTAGCTTTTGGTGCAATAGGTGCTATGGTAACAGGACAAGCAGATATTGCTGAAGTAATGTTTATGCAAGGCCTTATAATACCAGCTATAATAATATTAGGTTTAAATATATGGACAACTAATGATAATGCGCTTTATGGTTCTGGACTTGGATTTTCGAACATAACTAAGCAGCCTAAAAATAGAATGGTTATAATAAATGGAATAGTAGGTACACTACTTGCAATGTTTTTATACAACAACTTTATGGGATGGCTAAACTTATTAAATTCATTTATACCAGCAACAGGTGCAGTAATAATAGCAGATTACTTTATACTAAATAAACGTGAGTATGTAGATTTTAAAATTGCAAAATTTAAAAATATTAATATAAATGCAATAGTAGCATGGGTAGCAGGAGTTATAGGTGCTTATGTAATACCTGGAATAACACCTTTAAATTCAGTACTTACTGCAATAGTAATTTATGTTGCTTTAAGTAAAATAAATAATAAATCAAATAATATAGAAATAAAAAAAGCTGCATAATAGTTTAGAGTATCTTGGGAGGATAAATATGTTAATTAAAAATGCAAAATTAAGAAACAATAATGACTTAGTAGACATATTAATAGAAAATGGAGTAATAACTAAAATAGAAGCAAATATAGAGAAATTTAATGAAGAAGTTATAGATGCAAAAGGGTTTTTAGTTATACCACCATTTATAGAACCGCATGTTCACTTAGATACAACATTAACTGCTGGAGAACCAAGATGGAATGAAAGTGGAACTTTATTTGAAGGAATAGAATGTTGGTCAGAAAGAAAAGAATTTTTAACAATAGAAGATGTAAAAACTAGAGCAAGAAAAGCTATAACATGGCAAGTTGCTAATGGGATACAATTTATAAGAACTCATGTTGATACAACAGATCCAAACCTAACTGCTATAAAAGCTATGGTAGAGCTAAGAGAAGAGTTAAAGGATTATGTAACATTACAAATAGTTGCATTTCCACAAGAAGGTATACTTTCATTTCCTAATGGATTAGAATTATTAGAAGAAGCTTTAAAGCTTGGTGCAGATGTAATAGGGGCAATACCTCACTTTGAATTTACTAGAGAATATGGTGTAGAGTCTATAGATAAAATGTTTGAACTAGCTAAAAAATATAATGTTTTAATAGATGTACATTGTGATGAAATAGATGATGAGCAATCAAGATTCGTAGAAGTTCTTGCAACTAGAGCATATGAAAATAATATGGGTGAAAAAGTAACAGCGAGTCATACAACAGCTATGCATTCATATAATGGAGCTTATGCATATAAATTATTTAGACTTTTAAAAATGAGTAAAATTAATTTTATAGCAAATCCGCTTGTAAATATACACCTTCAAGGTAGATTTGATACTTATCCGAAAAGAAGAGGCATAACAAGGGTTAAAGAGATGGTAGAATCAAATATAAATGTATGTTTTGGTCATGATGATATAATGGACCCATGGAATCCACTTGGAACAGGAAATATGTTGCAAGTTCTTCATATGGGACTTCATGTATGTCAAATGATGGGTTATGGACAAATAAACGAATCAATAGATTTAATAACTAATAACAGTGCAAAAACACTTCATATACAAGATAAGTACGGAATAGAAGTAGGAAAACCAGGTAACTTAATAATACTACCTGCTGAAAATGGTTTTGATGCTATAAGAAGGCAAGTACCAGTATATTATTCAATAAGAGAAGGAAAAGTAATAGCACATACTAGTTTAAGTGAAACTACAGTAACATTTGATAAAAAAGAAATTATAGATTTCAAAAAATAATGCATTAAAGAGATACTCAATTTGAGTATCTCTTTAATGCATTAAAAAATATAAATATATATAATTATATGCTTATATTTTTTATAGATGAAATATTTCATTAGGTGAAAAAACTTTCTATATATGATAAAATATAATAGTATAGAAATGAGTGTGGAGGTATAGTATGGGTGATGACGTAGAATCAAGAGAAAAAAAGTTATACGAAACATTTAGTATAACAATGGAACTAGAAAGACCGATACTACATGATGAAGTAGAAGAAGAAAATAAAACTAGAGAAAAAAACAATAAAAAAATATTAAACCATAAAAATATAAAAAATGTAATGAGATGGATTTTAGCAGGTTTAGTAATTGCTATAGTAGGATTTTTTATATGGGCAAACAACTCATATAAACCGCAGGCAATGGCACATTCGGCATTAATAAGTGATGAAAATGTAATAGTAAATAAGGATAAGTTTATAACATTTACACCTGCAAATACTAACCCGACAAAAGGATTTATATTTTATCCAGGGGCTAGAGTTAATCCAGAATCATATGCACCAATATGCAAAGATATAGCTCAAAAGGGCTATAAGGTTTTTATAGTTGAGCCAACTCTTAATTTAGCGATACTTTCTCCTAACAAAGCGAAGGACGTAATCGAAGAAAATAGTGATATAAGCACTTGGGTAGTAGGAGGACACTCTTTAGGAGGAACTATTGCAGCTAAATTTGCTAGCAATAATAGAACTTTAGTAGATGGAGTAGTTCTTTTAGCATCATATCCTATGAATGATGACTTAAAATCTTTAAGTATGGATGTAATTTCAATATGGGGAAGCAAAGATGGTGTTGTAAACTTTAAGTCTCTTATAGAGTCTAAGGAAAAATTACCATCAGATGCCACATTTGTTGAAATTGAAGGTGGAAATCATGCCCAATTTGGAGATTATGGTAAACAAAAAGGAGACAATGAAGCTATAATAAATCAAGAAAAACAAATAGATATTACTTCTAAAAGCATAATAAAGTTTTTAGATAAAATAGAACAATAAAAAACTATGGATTATAATAATCCATAGTTTTTTCTAGAATCTTTTATATATTCCTAAATCGCCAATTTTATCAGATTTTATATCATTTTTGAAAGCATCTATAAACCACATAATATCACTTTTTAATATGGTTTTAGATAATATAAGGAATATAAAATAAAATATTATAACAACTCCTATTTGCATAAATACTAAAGAATCGAATCCAAGTAAATTAAATAAAAATTTTGTGCAAAAGCTTGATAATGTTATACAAAACGTTGGTTTTATTATCCAGTCTAATAAAAGAAAATCAAGTTTAGTTACCTTTAGAAGCCTATTTACACTAAGTAAAGAGTTTAAAAGAGTTCCAGTAAATAAAACTATAATAAAGCCATCAATACCCTTTTTAGGAATTAAAAATAAAATTAAAAATATTCTTATACCCATATCAATAAAGTTATACTTTAAAGTGCTCATTTGTTGGTCTAGAGCATTTAAACTACCATCAACAATTCTATCTAAATACATAAATGGTATAAGTGGAGCTAAAATTCTTATCATATATCCAACTTCATTATTATTATAAATTGCCATTCCTAATTCGTCAGAATAAATTATAAACAATCCAGATGCAAATACAGCAATAAGCAATGTGAATTTAAAAACACGAGATATTATGTAATTTACCCTTATTCTTTGATTAAGAGCATTAGCTTCTGCAATTTCAGGGATTATAAGTGTTGAAAATGAAGCTAAAAATATAGATGGAAAGTTAAGTAATGGCATGACCATTCCTTTTATAAGTCCAAATATAGATAAAGATGCTGATGTTGAAGAACCATATAATCTAAGGGCATTTGGAATTAATATATCTTCTACTGTTCTAAGGCCTGTTTGTATATATGCACTTGAAGCGATGGGGAGTGCTATTTTAGATATTTCAATTAAAGTGCAACTATCACCTCTTGAAGCTATAGTTTTATTTATATTTTTCTTTTCAAATATATACATTATATAAGAAAAAAGCGTTGAAATTATCACAGAAAGAGAATTAGCTGCAGTTACTAAAATACAAGTATAATTCAATCCTTTTGGCAGAGCAATACTTATAAAAGAGCAGATTATAATCATTAAAGTTGAAATTTCTATAATATCTGATGTTACACTTTTTATAACTTTTCTCATTCCATAGAAATATCCATGAAAACATGCGCCGACACCAAAAAAAGGTAATGAAATAGATAATATTTTAAGAGGAATTATAGCCCTTTCATCTCCTATCCAAGAAGTAGCAATAAGTTCAGCATTATAAAATACTAAAAAAGTTGCTAAAGAACTAAAAAATAGAGAATAAACAATTGCCTTTTTCATTATACTCTTGATTTTTTTTACATTTTTTCTACCCAGTTCTTCAGCTATAAGTCGGGTAGTAGTTACCCTAATTCCAGATATAGCTAAAGTTGCGGCCATCATATATATACTCATTAAAAGCTGATAAAGTCCCATTCCTTCGGTTCCAATTTTATTAGATAAATATACCCTAAACCCCATATTTATAAAGCCTACGGCCATAGTAGTTGAGGTTAAGATTAATGCATTAAGTATTAAATTTTTTCTTTTCATAATGTTTATCTCCTTATATTTTTAAACTTAAGCAAAGTAATTCGCCAATTGGTGGTTTAAAGTAAATTTTTATTTTAAAGTATAAACTTATAAACAAGCACTATATTCATATATATGTAAATTTATATTTAAATATTATATATATGAGAAATTATAATTTATTAAATAAAAATAGATAATACTAAATACAATATGAATGAAAAAATAAATTAACATTTAAATTTTAAGGAGAAATATTATGAGAGTAAGACTTGGATATGTAGCAATAGCTTTAAAATTAGGTAAAGTAACTTCCTCAAGTACACTGACTTATTCAAGATATAATAAATTAAAAACAGAAGATGAAAGAATTAATAAACTTAAAGAAGTAACCTATTCAAATATCAATGCTCTTGAAAAAATACTTAGATATAACATAAAAAATAATATACACTTTTATAGAATAACATCTAATTTAATACCACTGTCAACCCATCCAGAAGTTATGTGGGATTATAAAAAATATTTTGAAAAAGATTTTGAGTATATAGGAAAAATAATTAAAGAAAGTAATATGAGAGTTGACTTTCATCCAGATCAATTTAATGTAATAAATAGCGATAAGGATAATGTAGTAAAAAATACAATAAGAAACTTAAATGAAAAAGTAGATATATTTGAAGAACTAAATTATAAAGAAGGCAAAATGGTTATTCATATTGGCGGAGGCTTAGGAGGTAAGGAAAAAGCGATACAAAGATTTATCTGTAATGTTGAAGCGTTTCCAAATAGAATAAAAGAGAGACTTATATTAGAAAATGATGATAAGATATTTACAGCAAAGGATGTTTTAGATATTTGTAAAACTGTAAGTCTACCAATGGTATTAGATGTTCATCATCATAATTGTAATAATGATGGAGAATATATAGGTGATCTACTTGTAGAAATATTTAATACATGGAAAAATGAAAAGTTAGTTCCAAAAATTCATTTTTCAAGCCCAAGAGAATTTGAAAATGATAGAAAACATTCTGATTATATAAATGTAAATGATTTTTCAAGTTTTTTAGATGTAGCTAAGGAGAATGTAAATAAAGATTTTGATATAATGATAGAAGCAAAGCAAAAAGATTTAACTGTAGAAAGGTTAGTAAATGATTTAAAAATGTTAAGAAAAGATATTAAGTTTATAGATGAAACTACATTAGAACTTTAAAAATGATACACTATATGAATGGTATATACCAAATAGTGTATCATTAATTTGTGAAAATAAAAATAAATAAAAAAGGAAAAACGATTGCACAAGAAAAAATGAAGTGCTATAATGAAAACATAAGGCGATGCAAACGATTGCTTAAAATTTAATTAGGGGGACGATAATATGGGATTAAAAAAAATTCTAAGTCTTTTAACAGTAACAGTATTAGTTGGAGCTAGTGTTGTTGGATGTAGCTCAAGTGGAGGAAATACAGCTAAGGAGGGAGATAAAGTAGTTGTAGATATATTCCAATTTAAGGTAGAAGCAAAAGATGCACTAGAAAAAGCAGCTGAGGTTTATGAAGAAAAAAATCCTAATGTAGACATAAATATAGAAACTGTAGGTGGTGGAAATGACTACGGTGCAGCCCTTAGATCAAAGTTCCAATCAGGCCAAGAGCCAGCTATATTTAATATAGGTGGGCCTCAAGATGTTGAAGATTGGAGCTCGAAAGTAGAGAATTTAAAAGACCAACCTTGGGTTAAAGAAGCTTTTGAGGGTACATTAGGAGCAGTAACTAATGATGATGGAATATTCGGTATGCCATTTAATCAAGAAGGATATGGATTTATATATAATAAAGAAGTATTTAAAAAAGCAGGAATTGATCCAGCTACTTTAACTACTTTTGAAGCTCTAGAAAATGCAGCTAAAACTTTAGATTCTAAAAAAGATGAATTAGGTATTGAAGCAGTATTTGCAGTACCAGGAAAAGAAAAATGGGTAACAGGACTACATTTAATGAACGTTGCTTTATCTAATGAATTTAAAGATGGAACAGATGCATATAAGGCAAAAGAATTAGAATTTAAATATAATAAAGAACTAAAAGATTTATTTGATTTACAGACTACATATGCATTTAAGCCAGATGGAAAATTACCATCTATAAATAGTGTTGACTATGCTATGCAAGTAGAGCAAAAATATTCAACTGGAAAAGTTGCAATGGTTCAAATGGGGAACTGGGCATATGGAGGAATAGAAGGAGTTAATGCTGATGTAGCTAAAAATTCAGGAATACTTCCAATGCCACTTAAAGGCGTAGTAGAAGATTCTATACCAGTAGGAGTTCCAATGTATTGGTCTATAAACAAAGATAAAGATGATGCTCAAAAAGATGCAGCTAAAGATTTCTTAAATTGGTTATATACTTCAGATGAAGGTAAAAAGATGATAATAAATGATTTTAACTTTATACCAGCATTTAAAGGATATGAATCTGATGAACTACAACCAAAAGATCCATTATCAGCAGATGTATTAAAATACTCTAATGAAGGTGAAACTATGCCTTGGGTATTTATGGGATATCCAAGTGGATGGGGAGAAAATGTAGTTGGAGCTGATTTACAAAAATATTTAGATGGAAGCATGACTTGGGAAGATTTAGTTAAGAATGCAAAAACTACTTGGGCAGAAGAAAGAAAATAATATTAAATAATATGATATAAGTTATAGGAAAGTATAGGTATACTTTCCTATAATTTTAAACTTATAAAATTAAGGGGAGTGAGATATATGAGTGGCAAAGTTAAAAAAATTGGTAAAAACAAAAATAACCTAGACTTTTGGGCATTTGTAGGACCTAGCTTATTTGCGTTTTTAGTTGTAATATTTATTCCGTTAATAGTTGGTATATATTATTCATTTACAGACTGGAATGGAATTTCTACAGATATAAATTTTGTAGGACTTGAAAATTATATAAAAGCATTTTCAGATGAAGGATTTAGAAATTCATTTTTCTTTACAGCTAAATTTACTGTAGCATCAGTAATTACTATAAATGCTATAGGATTTGCTTTAGCTCTTTTGGTAACAAGAGAATCGAAAATCAGTAATTTATTAAGAACAATATTTTTCATGCCTAACCTAATTGGTGGGTTGATTTTAGGATTTATATGGCAATTTATATTTGTTAATGTATTTAACTCTATAGGTCAAGCTTTAGGGCAAGAATGGATGATGGGTTGGCTGTCAAATTCAACAACAGGATTTTGGGGAATGGTAATTATAATGGCTTGGCAAATGTCAGGATATGTTATGGTCATATATGTGGCAGGACTTCAAAATGTTCCACCTGAATTAAATGAAGCAGCTAAAATAGATGGAGCAAATATTTGGCAAAGAATAAGACTTATAACTTTCCCAATGATAAGACCCGCATTTACAATAAGCTTATTTTTAACATTATCAAATTCGTTTAAATTATTCGATCAAAACTTAGCACTTACAAATGGTGGACCAGGAAATGCAACTCAAATGCTTGCTCTTAATGTTTATCAAACTGCATTTTCATATAATAAAATGAATTTAGCTCAAGCAAAAGCTGTAATATTCTTTGTATTAGTTGCAATAATCACACTTGTGCAAGTTTATTTAACTAAGAAAGACGAGGTGGAAGCATAATGAAAAATAAATTTAGTAAAATAGGATTAGATATAGTAGGCATAATATTAGCTTTAGTATGTTTATCTCCATTTTATATAATAATCGTAAACTCTTTTAAAACGAAAGGAGAACTATTTGAAAGTACGCTAGCACTTCCATCAAGTTTGATGCTTGATAACTATACTAAATCTTGGGAACAATTAGATTTTATAAAAGTCTTAGGTAACTCTTTGATTATAACAATAGTAAGTATAGTATTTATAATATTATTTGCATCTATGGCAGCATGGATGTTACAAAGAACAAATTCTAAATTAAGTAATATAATACTATTTTTATTTATATCATCAATGCTTGTAACTTTCCAATCAATAATGTTACCACTTATAAATATAATGGGGAAATTAAAACTTCTTAATGTTCCAGGGATAATATTTATGTATATTGGTTTTGGTTGTGCATCAGCAATATTTTTATACCATGGATTTGTGAAAGGCATACCAAAGGAACTAGATGAGGCAGCTTTAATAGATGGATGTACTAAGTGGCAAACATTTAGATATATAATATTCCCATTACTTAAGCCAATATCTATAACTGTTGCAATATTAAATACAGTTTGGATATGGAATGATTTCTTATTACCATCATTAGTTATAAATACTCCAGAGACAAGAACAATACCACTTTCAATGTTTTCTTCTTTGGGCAATATACAAAACAATGGGATTTAGCTTTAGCGGGATTAGTTCTTACTATAATACCAGTGCTATTATTCTACTTCTTTGCTCAAAAACATATTATAAAAAGTGTTACATCAGGAAGTATAAAATAGGCTTATAGTAAAACATTTGGATGAAAATATATAAGTTAGATATTTATGAAAAATTTATCTATGAATAGACGTTTTAAATAAATGGATAGAGATGCATTTAGCAAGTATGATATAATTATAACTATAAATATTTTTAATTTATATTAAACATATTTAAATATAAAAATTTATACAACTGATATTAAAGTATTAAGTTATATATAAAATAAAATAGAAAGAAGAATATAGAGGATAGTTGAGCATGATTAAAATTACTATAAAAGACGTAGCAAAGGAAGCTGGAGTAGCTACATCTACAGTATCGAGAGTGTTATCTGATAATCCTAGAATAAGTGATGAAACTAAAGAACGCGTTCATGAGGCAGTAAGGAAACTAAATTATAAGCCAAATCCTATTGCAAGAAGTTTAGCTAATAATAAGACTCGAATACTAGGAGTTGTATTACCAAGTGAAGCTGATGATTTACTTACAAATCCATTTTTCATAAATGCTATGAAAGGAATGAGTTTATATGCGCAAAGTAAAAACTACTATATCACTTATGCATTTAGCAAAAGTGATAAAACAGAAACTGAAAGTATAAAGGAAATAACAGCAGCTAATTTGGTGGAAGGAATTATTCTTTTAAGGGTAAATGAAGATGATGAAAGTATAAAATACCTAAAAAAAATAAATTTCCCATTTGTAGCGATAGGAAGACCTGAAAGTACTGAAGATGTTTTATGGGTAGACAATGATAACTTTCAAGCTATGTATAATGTAGTTAATAAACTTATAAAAAAAGGGCATAAAAAGATAGGATTTATAGGAGCTATGAAAAGCTTAAATATGTCTAGAGATAGACTAAAAGGATATAAAATGGCTCTTGAAGTTAATGGAGTAAATTATGATGAAAATTTGGTTATACATAAGCTTCAATTTAATGAAAATGAAGGTTATGATGCAGCTAATATATTAGTTAATGAAAGTAAAGTAAGTGCAATAGTAACAACAGATGATTTATTAGCATTTGGAGCAGGAAATATGCTTAAAGACAATAGCATAGATGATATAGCATTAGTAGGATTTAACAATAATCAGCTAGCTCAGTATCAAACTCCACCACTATCATCTGTACATATAAACGCAGATAAACTAGGATATTATGCAGCAAAATTACTAATAAAAAAATTAGAATCTAATATTAGTACTAATACTCACTATATTGTAAATACAGAGTTTATAGAAAGAGAATCATTTAAGTAAAAATGCAAAAGCATTATATAAATAACTTATTTAAATAGGTTATTTATATAAATGTAATTGCATTTTTTACTCGACTATGCAACCGCTTGTCCAAAAAAGGGGAGGAAGTAAATATGGTAGAAGCTTTTATATTTGATTTAGATGGAGTTATAACAGATACAGCTCATTTTCATTATCTAGCGTGGAAGGAGCTAGGAGATAAATTAGGAATAGATATAGATGAAAAGTTCAATGAAAGCCTAAAGGGAATAAGCAGAATGGAATCTTTAGAAAGAATATTAATTCATGGAAAAAAAGAGAATGATTTCGTCAAAGAAGAAAAACTAATAATGGCAGATAATAAGAATAATTATTATGTGTCTTTAATAGAAGATATAAGCCCAAAAGACGTGTTGCCTGGAATAAAAGAACTATTAGAAAATATAAAACTTAATAATATAAAAATAGGTCTAGCATCTGCAAGTAAAAATGCCATAAAGGTACTAAATAATTTGAAACTTATAGATTATTTTGATTTTATAGCTGATGCATCGAAATGTGAAAATAGTAAACCTGCTCCAGAAATATTCTTAATGGCGGCAAAAGGATTAAGTGTAAATCCTAAAAACTGTATAGGAATTGAAGATGCAAGTGCTGGTATAGAATCAATAAATGAAGCAGGAATGTATTCTGTTGGAGTGGGAGATTTTGAAATATTAAAAAAAAGCTAGATATATTGTAAAAAGCACCGATGAATTAATATTTGAAAAAATAGTTGAAAAATATAGTAAAGAGCTATAGTTTTAGAAATTTATAAAGGGGGGGATTTTATGAGACGTTTATTTGATAATATAGATGAATGGAAAATAATTCAAAATAATATAGAATTCGATGAAAATAGATTAGCGGAATCAATAATGAGTCTAGGTAACGGATATATGGGAATGAGAGGTAATTACGAAGAATATTACTCAAAAGATAGCCATAGAGGTTCATATATAGCTGGAGTATGGTTCCCTGATAAAACTCGCGTTGGCTGGTGGAAAAATGGATATCCTAACTATTTTGGTAAAGTTCCAAACAGCGTAAATTATATAGGAATAGATATATTTGTAGATGAAGAAGCTTTAGACTTAGGAAAAGCAAAAGTTAAAGGCTTTTATAGAGAATTAGATATGAAAAACGGAGTGTTAACTCGTAGATTTATTGCAGATGTTTATGGAAAAGAGATAGAAGTAAATGTGGTAAGGTTTTTAAGTATAGCTAAAAAAGAAATGGCAGTTATAAAATATGATGTAAAAGCACTAAACTTTGATGGAGAGATAACATTTAGACCGTATTTAGATTCAAATGTTAAAAATGAGGACTCAAATTATGATGAGGATTTCTGGGTTCATATATCATCAGACTCTAAAGAAAATTATGGAAATATAGTAGCTAAAACTAAAGAAAATTCATTTAAAACGGAAGTATTTACTATAGGTGCTGCTATGAATATTAGTGCTAATAAGGATAGCAAGTTATTAACATATATGAATAAAGAAGGCTATAGCGAAAATAGGTTAGTATTTGATATAAAAAGAGATGAAACAGTATCTATTGAAAAATATGTAGCTATAACTACTACAAGGGATTATAAAGAGAAGGAACTTTTAGATGAATGTAATAAAATATTATCTAAAGAGATAGATAAAGGCTATGAAGCATTAATTAAAGAACATAGTGACAAGTGGAACAAAAGGTGGGAAACTGCTGATATAAAAATAGATGGAGATAAATTAGCTCAGCAGGGTATAAGGTATAATTTATTTCAATTATTTTCAACATATTATGGAGAAGATGCAAGACTGAATATAGGGCCAAAAGGATTTACAGGAGAAAAGTATGGAGGAGCTACTTATTGGGATACAGAGGCATATTGTTTGCCAGTATATTTAGGAGTTGCAGATAAATCAGTATCAAGAAATCTTTTAGAGTATAGATATAATCAATTAGAACCAGCTAAGATTCAAGCAAGGAAATTGGGATTAGAGGGTGCTTTATATCCAATGGTTACATTCAACGGTGAAGAATGTCATAATGAGTGGGAAATAACTTTTGAAGAAATTCACCGTAATGGAAGTATGATATATGCAATATATAATTACACAAATTATACTGGTGATTATGAATATATAAAAGAAAAAGGTATAGACGTAATAGTTGAAGTTGCAAGATTCTGGGCAAGTAGAGTTCATTTATCATCTAGAAAGGGATTATATATGATTCATGGAGTTACAGGTCCAAATGAGTATGATAATAATGTAAACAATAACTGGTACACTAACTATATTGCAAAATGGTGTTTAGAATATGCAGTTAAAAATGTAAAGAAATTAGAGATAGAATGTATGGAATCTGTAAAAAGAAATGATGTTACAGATAAAGAAGTTGAAAAGTGGATAAACATAGCTAATAAAATGTATCTTCCTTATGATGAAGAATTAAATATAATTGTTCAACATGATGATTTTTTAGATAAAGAGTTTATAAAAGTATCAAATTTACCAAAAGAAAATCTACCTTTAAATCAAAATTGGTCATGGGATAAAGTTTTAAGATCTTGTTTTATAAAACAAGCAGATGTACTACAAGGAATGTATTATTTTTCAGATGAGTTTAGTTTAGAGGAAAAGAAAAGGAACTTTGATTTCTATGAGCAATATACAGTACATGAGTCATCATTATCTTCATGTATATATTCTATAATAGCATCTGAAATAGATAATTTAGATAAAGCTTATGAATTATACTCAAGAACTGCAAGGTTAGATTTAGATAATTACAATAACGATAGTGAAGATGGACTTCATATAACTTCTATGTCAGGGGCTTGGTTATCTATAGTACAAGGATTTGCAGGAATGAGAACATCTAAAGAAACTTTAAGCTTCAACCCTAAGCTTCCAGATAAGTGGAAAGGATACTCTTTTAACATTAATTATAGAGATAATAAGCTGAAGGTTTCTGTAAAGAAAGACTTAGTAAGTATAGAAAATTTAGTTGGTGACCCTATAGAGATAGTATTATATGGAAATAAATATACAATTAATGATAAATTAGAGGTTTAAAAATAAAGTTACTATAAAAACTGATTGGTGTATCCAATCGGTTTTTCATTTATTACAACTAATAGAAAAACAATCGTTTGCATAAGTTTGTATTAAAATCATATAAAAATAATTAAAAATTAAAATTAAAGTTGAAAAAACTTGAAAATGTTTTCACTGGATGCTATAATTAATATATAAAAGAATAAAAATTAAGAAAATTTCTTATATTTTTTTGAATTTTATGCGATACGATTGCATAAATTTATAATAAAAAGAAAGGGTGAGGGGAAATATGAGTAAAACAAAATTAGGATCATTTGATTTTTGGCAAAAATTTGGTAAAGCATTATTAGTAGTTATAGCTGTTATGCCAGCTGCAGGACTTATGGTTTCAATCGGAAAACTTATAGGAATGTCATCGGATATACAATTTATAACTACAATTGCTAGAGTAGTTGAAGACATAGGTTGGGGTATAATCGGAAACTTACATATTTTATTTGCAGTAGCAATAGGTGGATCTTGGGCAAAAGAGCGTTCAGGGGGAGCCTTTGCAGCCCTTATAGCATTTATATTAATAAATCGTATAACAGGATCAATATTTGGGGTAACTTCAGATATGTTAGCAGATCCTTTAGCAACAGTAACTTCATTAACAGGAGCAGAACTTTTAGTTAAAGATTACTTTACATCAATACTAGGAGCTCCAGCACTTAACATGGGTGTATTTGTAGGTATAATTTCTGGGTTTATGGGAGCGGTATTATATAATAAATTCTATAACTTTAGTAAATTGCCTCAAGCATTAGCATTCTTTAATGGAAAACGTTTTGTACCTTTTGTAGTTATAATTGGCTCAGCAATAGCGTCAATAATATTATCAATAATATGGCCATTTGTTCAAGGTGCTTTAAATGCTTTTGGTATGTGGATAGCTTCATCTAAAGATACAGCGCCAGTACTTGCTCCGTTTGTATATGGAACACTTGAAAGATTATTATTACCATTTGGACTTCACCATATGATAACAGTTCCAATGAATTATACAGAGTTAGGTGGAGTATATGAAATAATAACAGGTTCAGCAGCAGGAACTATGGTTGCAGGCCAAGATCCATTATGGCTTGCTTGGATAACTGATTTAATAAATTTAAAAGATGCAGGAAATATAGCCGGATATAATAGCTTATTAACAACTATTACGCCAGCTCGTTTTAAAGCAGGTCAAGTAATATTATCAACAGCATCACTTGCAGGTATATCTATTGCTATGTATAAGAATGTTGATAGTGATAAATTGAAAAAATATAAACCAATATTTTTATCAGCACTTCTTGCATGTTTCTTAACAGGTGTTACAGAGCCAATAGAATTTATGTTTATGTTTATATCACCAGTATTATATGTAGTATATGCAATACTTACAGGTCTTGCATTTGCTTTAGCAGATTTAATAAACTTAAGAGTACATTCATTTGGTTTTATAGAATTTTTAACTCGTACTCCAATGCTAATTAAAGCAGGATTAACTATGGATTTAGTGAACTTTGTATTATCTTGTGTAGCATTCTTTGCACTAAACTTTGTTACATTTAATTTCTTAATAAAGAAATTTGATATAGCAACACCAGGTCGTAAGGGTAATTATATAGAAGATGGAGAAGAACAATCATCTTCTAAAACTACAAACAATGGTGAAAAAGATATGTTATCAGAAAAAATAATAAATCTACTTGGAGGATCAGACAATATTGAAGATGTAGATGCTTGTATGACTCGTTTAAGGGTTACGGTTAAAGATACTTCTATAGTTGGTAATGAAAAGCAGTGGAAAGAAAATGGAGCATTAGGTCTTATAATTAAAGATAGAGGAGTTCAAGCGGTATATGGACCAAAAGCGGATGTATTAAAATCAAATATCCAAGATATATTGGGGGTATAAAATTGAAGATTTTAACTTTAAATTGCCATTCATGGCAAGAAGATAAACAATTAGAAAAAATAAAATATATAGCAAAAAATATAAATAAAAATAACTATGATGTTATAGCACTTCAAGAAGTAAGTCAGAAGATAACTTCAAAAGTAGTTTATGAAAATATAAAGGAAGATAACTTTGCCTTAGTATTACAGAAAGAACTTGAGAAGCTTGGAAATTTCAATTACAACTTTTTCTGGGATATGTGTCATATAGGATATGATATATATGAGGAGGGGCTTTGTCTTATGACGAAGCTTCCAATTCATAAAAAGGAAAGTTTTTTTATAACAAATAGTAATGACTATAACTTTTGGAAAACTAGAAAAATAGTTAAATTAAAAGTAAGCTATGAAGGCGAAGAAATAAGTTTTTATTCATGTCATTTGGGATGGTGGCATGATGAAGAAGAACCATTTATAAATCAGGCAGATAAATTACTTGAAAATATAAAAGAA
This sequence comes from Faecalimicrobium dakarense, assembly GCF_000499525.1. Taxonomy (GTDB): domain Bacteria; phylum Bacillota; class Clostridia; order Peptostreptococcales; family Peptostreptococcaceae; genus Faecalimicrobium; species Faecalimicrobium dakarense. Next base: position 17,732 of record NZ_HG529262.1, read on the forward strand.
GAAAATAGAACTTTTATTATGGGAGATTTTAATAATAATGCGAATATAAAAAATGAAGGATATGATTATCTATGCAAAAATCTTGTAGATACATATTCTTTAGCAATTAATAAAGATGATGGTGTAACTGTTGAAGGTAATATAGCAGGATGGGATTATAATAATGAAAAATTGAGGCTAGATTTAATACTTAGCAATAAAAAAGTAGAAGTATTAAGTTCTAATGTAATATTTAATAATATAAATAAAGACATAGTTTCAGACCATTATGGAGTAGAGGTTGAAGTAAAAATATAATAAGTTTATAGGTATACTGTGGAGGAAAATAATGAAAAAAATATGGTGGAAAGAAGCTGTTGCATATCAAATATATCCAAGAAGCTTTAATGATTCAAATAATGATGGAATAGGTGATATAAGAGGAATAATTGAAAAATTAGACTATTTAAAAGACTTAGGTATAGATGTTATATGGGTATCTCCATTTTATAAATCTCCAAATGATGATAATGGATATGATATAAGTAATTATCAAGATATAATGGAAGAGTTTGGAACAATGGAAGACTTTGATTATCTTTTAAAAGAAGTTCATAAAAGAAATATGAAGTTAATAATAGATTTAGTTATAAATCACACTAGTGATGAGCACCCGTGGTTTATAGAATCAAAATCATCTAGAGAAAGTGATAAAAGAGATTGGTACATCTGGAGAGATGGAAAAGATAATAAACAACCAAACAACTGGGAAAGTATATTTAAAGGTTCTGCATGGGAATACGATGAAAATACTAATCAATATTATCTTCATTTATTTACAAAGAAGCAACCAGACTTAAACTGGGAAAATGAAGATATGAGACGTAGCATATATGATATGATGAATTGGTGGCTAGATAAAGGTATAGATGGTTTTAGAGTAGATGCTATAAGTCATATAAATAAAGAACAAGGTTTAAAAGATATGCCAAATCCTGATAATTTAGAGTATGTACCATCGTTTGATAAGCATATGAATGTAGATGGTATACATAAATATCTTAAGGAATTAAAAGAAAATACTTTTGATAAATACGATATAATGACTGTTGGAGAAGCTAATGGAGTAAAAACAGAAGATGCTCATATGTGGGTAGGAGAAGAAGAAGGTAAGTTTAATATGGTATTCCAGTTTGAGCATATAGACCTTTGGAGTAATAAAGTAGGAGAAAAACTTGACTTAGTAAAGTTTAAGGAAGTTATAACTAGATGGCAAGATGGACTTTATAAAACTGGTTGGAATGCACTATTTATAGAAAATCATGATATAGCAAGATGTGTATCTTCCCTTGGTGATGACAAAAACTACTGGTATGAAAGCTCTACTTCATTAGGATTGATGTATTTTATGTTACAAGGAACTCCATTTATATATCAAGGTCAAGAGATTGGAATGACAAATGTAGCTTTTAACTCTATTGAAGACTATGATGATGTAAGAACTAAAAATCACTATTATATAGAACTTAATAATGGTAAAACTCATGAAGAACTTATAAAAGAAGTATGGGAAACTTCAAGAGATAACACTAGAACACCAATGCAATGGGATAATAGTACAAATGCCGGATTTAGTAAAGTAAATCCATGGATGAAAGTTAATCCTAATTATATAAATATTAATGTAGAAAATCAGTTAAATGATGAAAAATCAATATTATCTTTTTATAAAAATATGATAAAAATAAGAAAAAGTGACGAGTTATACGTATATGGTAAATACGATTTACTACTTAAAGAAGATGAAAATATTTATGCATATACAAGGACTCTTGAAAATAAGCAAATTATTGTTATATGTAATATAAGTGATAAACTTTTAGAGTGTGATTTAAAAAACTTTAAACTAAATCACAAAAACTTAATATTATCAAACTATAATGTGGATAATCATATTGAATGTTGTAATATAAATTTAAGACCATATGAATGTAGAATGTATAGAGTAAAATAAAAATACTAGATAATAATTATCTAGTATTTTTTTATAATAAATTTAAAATTTTATAACTTTATTGTTGATTTGTTGGAGGTGTAAATACTTTTGTTGCAAGATCATCATCCATCATATATAAAGCTGCTGGATTTTCTTTAGATCTTTTTACTCTTTTTAAAAGAGAACTAAAGTTATTTTCTTCTTCAACTTGTTCGTCTATAAACCATCTAAGAAGACTCATTGTAGAGTGTTCTCTTTCTTCAGAAGCTAAATCAGCAAGTTCATATATTCTACTTGTTACTAATTGTTCATGCTCATAGCCTTTTTCAAATGCATCAATTATATCTTCAAATTTAGTGTTAGGTTTAGGAATAGCTTCTAATTCTACAACGCCATTTTTTTTGGAATACATAATCATAAAGTTTCATAGCATGGAATAATTCTTCTTCAGCTTGAACTCTAAAGAAATTAGCGAAACCGCTTAAATCAATAGACTCAGCGTAAGCAGCCATTGCTAAATAAGTGTAAGATGAATAAAATTCAAAGTTAATTTGATCATTAATTTTTTTTAATAATACCTCGCTTAGCATATGTATATCTCCTTTATAAAATATTTTTATTAAATATTAGTTTGCCCAGAAATGTATTTTATATATTTCAATAAAATTCTTTCATTATGGAAACTTACACAAGTTAAATATATCACTCATGGTAAATTATGTAAATAAGGGTTAATTATTTGTAACTATTTAGAGAAATCGGAGAAATTAATCAAGAAAATAAATTTCATGAATTTAATGTTGACGAAAATAAACCATCATAATACTATAAAAATATAGTCGGTAAAAGTGAGATAGTACTTGAAAATTATAATATTTAGATAATTGGGAGGGAGCATATGAATAATTTAAATTGGGCAATAATAGGACCGGGAATAGCGGCAACAGATTTTGCAAAGGCTATAAACGAAGTTAATAAAAACATATATGCAGTTTGTGCAAGAAATATTGAAAAAGGGAAAGATTTTGCTAAGAAATACAATATTGAAAATGTATATGACGATGTAGATAAAATGTTAGATGATAAAAATATTGATGTTGTATATATATCAACACCTCACTGTAATCATTATGAATTTATAGTTAAAAGTTTAGAAAAAAATAAACATGTAATTTGTGAAAAAGCTATTACAGCAAATAGTAATCAACTAGAGAAAGTAGTTAATTTAGCAAAAGAGAAAAATTTAATACTTACTGAGGCAATGACAATTTATCATATGCCATTATATAAAAAATTACGTGATATAATAGATAGTGGTAAAATAGGTAAGTTAAAAATGATACAAGTATCTTTTGGAAGTTGTAAAGAATATGATGTTAATAATAGATTCTTTAGTAAAGAATTAGCAGGTGGAGCGCTATTAGATATAGGTACATATGCACTATCTTTTACAAGATTCTTTTTATCAAGTCAACCAAATGAAGTATTAACAACTGTTAAAGAATTTGAAACAGGAGTAGATGAACAATCAGGAATAATTCTAAAAAATGATAATGATGAAATGGCAGTTGTGTCTCTTACAATGAGATCTAAGATGCCTAAAAGAGGTATTGTAGCAGGAGAATTAGGATTTGTAACTGTTGATAATTTTCCAAGAGCTTGTAGTGCCTTAATAACTTATACAGATGGTTCTATTGAAAAAATAGAAGAAGGGGATACATCAAAAGCATTAGAGTATGAAGTAGAGAATATGAATAATTATATATTAAATAAATCAAAGAATAAAAATCTAGACTTATCTATTGATGTTATGAACTTAATGGATAATGTTAGAAATCAGTGGGGAATAAAATATCCATTTGAGTAATAAAAAGTGAATACCAAAGAAAAAGGTTAAATGGATAAAATACAAAAACCTCATGCTTAGAACATGAGGTTCTTATTAATTTAAGTAAATTTTACCATGGTTTAGCCCAATCACTATAATGATACTCATCTTTCCATACTAAGTCAGTAGTTATATAAAAATCACCATAGCTTTGAGTTGATTTATAATAAATATTTACCACTTCAAATTTAGAAGCTAAATCTTTATTAATTATTATAAAGTAGTCATCAACTTGAAATACTTCATCTTTTTCGGTAGGCTCATCCAGAGCTACATCAAATATAGGACCGTATCAAGCTATGCTTTTTAAGTATACTCTAATATTATTACTATCTACATTATAATCTTTTATCATATTATTAAGAGCAATTCTTGCCATTTCAGTTATATTTATAATCATAATAAGCCTCCACTTAAACAATATCAATTATATTATGACCAGATATTTTATTATTTATAGTTTTGTATATTCTACACTAGCTAAATCTAAAAGCTCCAATGCGTATTCATCAACTCTATAATCATTTCTATAATAAATATGTTTTATACCAGATTGAATAAGAGCTTTTGTACAGTTTAAGCAAGGAAAATGAGTCACATATATACTACAGTCTTTAACTTTTATACCTTCCTTAGCACAGTAATACAGTGCATTTTGCTCAGCATGTATAGTTCTTATACAATGACCATCTCTCATTTTATGTTCAGTATCGATACAGTGATCATCTCCTGAAATACTACCATTATATCCAGTACTAACTATTCTATTATCTGAGTTTACAATAACAGCTCCAACGAAAGCTCTATCACAAGTTCCTCTTTGTGCTATACTTTCAGCTATACCCATAAAATATTCTTCCCATGAACTTCTCATATAAATAAGCCTCCAAATTTCTATAGTATTATACATATTTATATTACTATAAATTATGTATAATAAAAAGTAGATAAGTAATATTTCAAACTATGTTAGTATATAAAATATAGGAATAAAGAAAATAGTATAACTATTAAGGATGATGTTAATAAATACATAAAGTTGAAGAAAGGATGATATATATGATAGAAATTAAAATCTCTGATAAATTAAAGGAGAAGTGCCCTAAAGTAGCAATAGGATGTATTGAGGCAAATGTTGATGTTTATGATGGTTGTGATAAACTATGGAAATTAATAGATAATAAGTGTAGTACTATTAAGGAAACTATTACACAAAGTGATATATTAAAAATAAAAAATATAGAAGCGTCTAGAAAAGCATATAAAAGTTTAGGGAAAGACCCAAGTAGATATAGACTTTCATCAGAATCATTAGTTAAAAGAGTAGTAAAAGATATGGGATTATATAAAGTAAATAATGTAGTAGATATAAATAACTTAATATCACTTAAAAGTTTTTGTTCAGTAGGGACATATGATTTAGATAAAGTAAGTGGTGTAATATGTTTTAATGTAGGTGGTAAGGAAGAACGTTATGATGGGATTGGTAGGGGATCAATTAATATAGAAAACTTGCCTGTATTTGAAGATGAAAAAGGTAAATTTGGAAGTACTACATCAGATTCAGTAAGAGCTATGATAACTAAAGACACTAAACATATACTTATGAATATAATTTCTTTTAATGAAGATGAAGAGCTAAATGATTATATAGATTATGGTATAGAACTATTAAAAAAATACTCTAATGCAACGATTTTAGACAGTAAGATAATAAAGTAAAAGGGTGAATTAATTCACCCTTTTATTATAAATATTCGTAAATTTATAAAATCAGTAAAAGACAAATAAAATATAGACTAAATTATAATTATTAATTAACATATATTGTATTGGGGTATGAAAATAAAAAGAAAGATTGAAGGGGGCAAGTAATGAGTATTAATAAAGCTATATTTGAATTTATTCCGTTCCCTGTGTGGATTAAAAATAGTTTAGGGGAGATAATTTACATAAATAAATCTTTTGAAATTAACTTTAATTTATCACTAGAAGACTTTTATAATAATACTTCAAATATTGATAAACTAGATTTAGCTACTTACATTAAAGGTATAAATAAGGAAGTTACAGATATAAAAAAAATAAACAACTCTTTATTTAAACATATAGTATTTTATGATAAATCAAAGGATGACAAATCTCGTAACTGGGTAGGATTTTTGATAGATATATCAAATGCATATAATGAGGAACTTGAAAACCAGAGAAATATATTAAGAACCATAATAGATAATGTACCTGAAATAGTATTTTATAAAGATAATAAAAGTATATATAGGGGAGTAAATCGACACTGTGTAAACTTTTATGAAAATCTAGGGATAGATAATGTAATTGGAAAAACAGACTTAGAATTACCTCTTGATAGAAACTTTGTAGAAACATGTACAAATCATGATCAGATAGTTATAGAAACTAAAGAACAACTAATTATAGATGAGGAAGTACCAACTGAAGATGGTGGTATAAAAATCGTAGAGACTATAAAAACTCCTGTAATTAACGATAATGGAGAGATGTGGGGAATAGTTGGAGTTGTTAGAGATGTAACAGAAAGGAAATTTATAGAGAAAAAGCTTAGATATTTAAGTTATACTGATGCTCTTACGGGTTTGTATAATAGAGCTTATTTTGATGAAAAGATAGAAGAACTAGTACAAAGTGGTAAATTTCCAATAGGTATAATGATTGGAGATGTAAATGGTCTTAAGATAATTAATGATACAATAGGTCATCTTGAAGGAGATGAGTTACTAAAAGCGATTTCAAGAAAATTAAAAGAGGTATTTGATGAAAAAGGATTTATTTTTAGATGGGGTGGAGATGAATTTGTTATATTAATACCATCCACGTCTAATGGAGAATGTGACAAATTAATGGAGAAAATGAATTCTATTTGCAGAAGTTATGAAGGCGATAAATTTAAACTTAGCATGTCTATGGGATTTTCAATATTAAATAATGAAAATGATAAAGTAGATAAAGTATTAGGAGATGCCGAAGATAAGCTTTACAGACAAAAAATATTAAATAGAAAAAGCTTTAGAAGTTCTATACTACATACACTAAAAGAAAGTCTTCAATCAAAAAATGTTGAAACTGAAGAACATACAGGAAGGGTAGCAAATTATGCTACTTTAATAGGGAAACATTTAAAACTTGATAGTGCAACTATAGATGAGTTATCTTTAGTAGGAAGATTACATGATATAGGGAAGATAGGTATACCAGAAAGACTATTACTCAAGCAAGGCAGGCTTACAGACAATGAATATGAAATTATGAAAACACATTCAGAAAAAGGATATAGATTAGCAATGCTACTACCTGAACTTAGTCATATAGCTAGAAGTATACTAACACATCACGAAAGATGGGATGGATTAGGTTATCCATTAGGTCTCTCAGGAGAGGATATACCTCTTGTAGCTAGGATAATAGCGGTTGCTGATTCATTTGATGTAATGACCACGAATAGAGTATATAGTGAGAAAAAAACTGTAAAAGAAGCTATAAATGAACTAAGAAAATGTTCAGGAAAGCAATTTGATAGCGATATTGTAGAAGAATTTTGCTATTTACTAGAAAGTAAATATATAAATAAGGATAACTTTTATAATAAATAAATATATTTAATAAAATATAAAATATTGAGAAATAATAAGTTAATATGCTTTAAAATTAAAAATACAAAAAACGACAAAAATAAATTTACTTTTTATATTATATTATAATATAATTGATAAAGACATTTAAATAGGAGGGTATTATGAAAAGACTGAAATTAGCATTAGTAGTTATGACTTTGTCTTTAAGTGTTTTAGGATTAGTGGGATGCTCTTCTAAAGAAAATAATACTAAAGATAAAAAACTAAAAATAACATTAGTTTTAGATAAAGGAGGAGTAAATGATGAATCCTTTAATCAATCAGCATGGGCAGGAGCACAAGAAGCTAAGAAAAAGTATGGAGTAGAGGTAAATTACATAGAGTCTAAGTCAGACAGTGAGTATAAAACAAATATTGAAACTGCTGTTGATCAAGGTACAGATTTAGTAATTGGAGTTGGATTTAAGTTAGCAGATGCAATAAAGGAAGCAGCTGGATATTATCCAAAACAAAACTTTGCAATAATAGATGGAAGTTATGATAAAATACCATCAAATGTAAGGTCAATACTTTTCAATGAACAAGAAGCTGGATATTTAGCAGGATTGGTTGCTGCTAAGGTAAGCAAATCTGATAAGTTTGGATTTATTGGAGGAATGGAAATTCCATCAGTAAGTAATTTTGCTGTTGGATATGAAAAAGCATTAAAAGAAGTAAAGCCAAATGCGCAGTTAATAACTCAATATGCAAACTCATTTACTGATTCAGCAAAAGGAAAAGCTATATCAAGTAAAATGTATGCAAGTGGAATAGATATTATATTTACCGCAGGTGGAGGAGTTAACTCAGGAGTTTATGAATCAGGAAAAGAGCTTAATAAATTAGCTGTTGCTGTAGATCTTCCTCAAAATCGTATAGCTCCAGATACAATACTTACATCTGCTCTTAAAAATGTTGGTACAGGTGTAGAACTTACAATTAAAGATTTAGTAGATAATAAATTTAAAGGTGGAGAAGTTGCTATGTTTGATATTTCTAATGGTGGAGTTGGATATGAAAAAACTGACTTAATACCTCAAGATGTAGTTAACTTCGTAGAATCAAAAATTAAAAAATAAGATATATAAATAAAAACCGTGTTATTTAATAATATGGTTTTTATTTATATATTTTGCTATCTTATAATAAATGATATAATTGAAATTGTAAAAGGAGGTAGATTAAATGTTAAAGAAAATGGCAGTATTAAAAGAAGTAGCATCTAAAATAGGTCGTAAAAAAGCCCAAGAGCTATTATCAATGGTAGAAGGAAGCGAACCATTTGTAGCAGAAGTTAAAATCAAGACAAGTGGCGTTGAAGCTAAAAAAGAAGAGATAACATTAAAAGAAAATCAAAAGATTATATTTGAATACATAGAAGACTAAAAAATAATTATTAAGATAAGTTATACTTAAGATGTTGATTGTTATTTTTTATATAATGAAAGTACCTTTTAATTAAGGTACTTTTATTATATAATTTTAATATTTAAAATAATTAGCAAGGATATATTTTTAGATAGAGGTAAAAAACAGGTATATTTATCTTAAAAGATGGGTGGGTATTTCAATTATTATAATTTTTTATATAATTTCATTAATATTTGGATTTAAAGACAGGATATTAATTAGCTTAGTACCTATTACATTATCAGTAACTTTATTTAGTATTTTAATTAGATTAGATGTAACTTCTAATTTCTTTAATAGCAAGAGTGGAGATATGGTAATAACTTTAATTGTTATAATTTCTATGATATCTTACTTTATAATTACTTATTTACAACAAAAATTTTTAGGCTCAACAAACTAAGTCTGCATGAGGATTATAGCCTAAATTAATAGCTTTATTTACATAAATTTCCAAATTATGATTACATAATTTTCCATTTAAAAACAAAATTAAAAAATAAATACAAAAATGGTAAAAAATTGTAACTTTTTTGTAACTTTTATACAATTTTTATTTACAACAAACTCCTATTATAGTAACCTATAAATAGGTAGATTTTGTCGATAGAGAAAATCTATGGTTATATTATTAATAAATGGGAGGAAGGTTGATGAATCAAAGAAGTATAACAAAAGCGATAGTATTAAGCTCAGCAGTGATGGCAATTGGTGTGACAAACTCATACGCGGCAGAAAAAGGAACAGTTAATGTCGACGTGTTAAATATAAGAAGTGGTGCAGGAACAAATCATTCAGTAATAACTAAAGCATATAAAGGAAATACAGTTGAAATACTAGATCAATCAAGTGGATGGTATAAAGTAAAATTATCAAATGGAACTGTTGGTTGGGCAAGTGGTCAATACATAACAAAGGGTTCAGGTAATTCAAGCGAATCATCAGAATCAGGGTATGGTACAGTAACAACATCGACATTAAATGTTAGAAGTGGAGCAGGAACAAGTAACTCTATAATAGGAAAAGTATACAAAGGTGATAGAGTAGAATTACTTGCAAGCCAAAACGGATGGTATAAAATAAGACTATCAAATGGGAGTACAGGCTGGGCAAGTGGAGACTACATAACAAAGGGCTCAGGTAACTCAGGTAATAATTCATCAGAATCAGGATATGGTACAGTAACAACATCGACATTAAATGTTAGAAGTGGAGCAGGAACAAGCTATTCTGTAATAGGAAAAGTAAACAAAGGTGATAGAGTAGAATTACTTGCGAGCAAAAGTGGATGGTATAAAATAAAACTATCAAACGGAAATACAGGCTGGGCAAGTGGAGACTATATAACAAAAGGGTCAGATAACTCAGGTAATAATTCAGGAGAATCATCAGTATCAGGATATGGTACAGTGACAACATCGACGTTAAATGTTAGAAGTGGAGCAGGAACAAGCTATTCTGTAATAGGAAAAGTAAACAAAGGTGATAGAGTAGAATTACTTGCAAGCAAAAATGGATGGTACAAAATAAAACTATCAAATGGAAGTACAGGCTGGGCAAGTGCAGACTATATAACAAAAGGTTCAGGATCAGGTGGAGGCACTACTAACCCATCAGAAAACAAAAGAGAATCTGTAGTTAATTTAGCTAAAGCTCAGATAGGAAAACCATATGTATGGGGAGCAGAAGGACCTGATTCATTTGACTGTTCAGGTTTAATGTATTATATATATAAAAATGCAGCAGGAAAGACTCTGCCAAGAACATCAGTGGAACAATCTAAGGTTGGGACTACTGTAAGTAAATCAAATTTAAAACCAGGAGATTTAATTTTCTCTAGCACTAATGGAACTGGTAATGTTAGCCATGTAGGAATCTATATTGGAAATGGTGAAATGATACATGCACCGAAGCCAGGATCAAATGTACAAAAAGCCAATATAAATTCATCATATTGGAGTGGTGTATATTTATGGTCTAAGAGTGTATTATAATTTGATTAAAAATAAATTATAATATAATATAATAAAGGCGTGAAATAATAATTTGATTATTACTTCACGCCTTTTTTTGTAGGTAAATACTAAAAAATAATATAAATGTGATAACTATATATTTTTTAGTTTATGATATAATAAATAGCTGATAAAAATTAAAAGGAGCAAAAGATGAACCATAAATTTATAGATTTTAAATTAAATAAAGAGATATTAAAAGCATTAAATAATTTAGGATATAAAAATCCATCTAAAGTTCAAGAAGAAGTAATTCCAAGATTGTTAAATCGTGAAGATATAGTGGTGAAATCAAAAACGGGAAGTGGTAAAACTGCAAGCTTTGCTATACCAATATGTGAGAAAATTGATATAAACAATATTAATGTACAAGCTCTTGTGGTAGTTCCAACTAGAGAGTTAGCGCTTCAAGTTAGTGAAGAGATATCTAATATTGGTAGACTTAAAAAGATTAGATGTAGCGCTATATTTGGAAAGCAACCTATAAAAGAACAAATTGCAAGTTTAAAACAAAGAGTTCATATTGTAGTAGCAACTCCTGGAAGAATAATAGACCATATTGAAAGAAAAACTATAAACTTAGATAATTTGAGTTATTTGATAATAGATGAAGCTGATAAAATGTTAAATAAAGGATTTATAGAACAAATAGATATAATATTTAAGAATTCACCAAACAAAAAAGTTATTGGTCTTTTTTCTGCAACTATAGATAAAGATATAAAGTATGTATGTGATAAATATATGAAAAATTCATCTATGGTAGATATAGAAGATGTGGAAATAATTAATAAAAAACAAATATATGAAGAAATAATAAAAGTTGAAGAAAATGATAAATATGAAATTTTAAAAAAACTTATATACTTAGAAAATCCAAAATCATTAATGATATTTTTAAATACGAGGGAAAGAGTAGTTAAGTTATATAGCCAAATGAAAAAAGATAAATTTTTAGTAAGAGAGCTTCACGGGGATATGTCTCAAGATAAGAGAATATATGTTATAAAAGATTTTAAAGAAGGAAAGTTTAATATATTAGTAAGTAGTGATGTTGCATCAAGAGGAATTCATATTGATGATATTTCCTTGGTAATAAACTATGATGTTCCAAAAGATAAGGAAAACTATGTTCACAGAATTGGACGAACAGGAAGAAAGGATAAGTTTGGAAAAGCTATAACTCTTGTATCTAATAAAGATGAAAAATATATAAATGAAATAATCGATTATATTGGATATGATATACAAGAAAAAGAATATATAGAAGAAAATGAAGTTAAAAAAGGTAAAATAAAATTTGAAGAGTATCAAAGGGAATTATTAAAAAATAAGAAAGTAAGAAAGCCAGATACGAAAATTCATAGTGAGATAACTACTCTATATCTAAATGCAGGGAAAAAGAAAAAGATCAGAGTAATGGATATAGTAGGAGCTATAAGTAATTTAGATGGCATAGTAGGTGATGATATAGGGGTCATAAAAGTCGAAGATTTATGTTCTTATGTGGATATATTAAATCATAAAGGTGAAGGTATATTAAAGAAATATAAAGAAATAAGCATAAAGAAAAAATAGTAAAAATAAAAAGAGACAATCAAGGAAAATAGTAAAATTAAAAGTCAACTGGAGGTATGCAATGCTTAATAAAAAGGACTTTTTAAAAAGATATAACATAAGTGAAGACTTTTTAGTTAAAAATGATATAGATTGGGAAATATTAGAACAAATATATGATGACTACAATAAATATAGGAAAAGTTATGAAACACAGGCTGAATTAATCGCTAATATTTTAAGAGGTCATAATAAAGTACACTCTGTTAAAACAAGAGTAAAAGATGGTGATCATTTAATTGAAAAGATTATAAGAAAAACTCAAGATAGAAGAAGTAAATATGGGAATGACTTTAAATTTAGCTTAGATAATTATAAGGAAGAAATTACAGATTTACTAGGTATAAGAGTAATCCATATATTTAAAGAGGATTGGGAAGAAATACATGATTTTATAAGTATAATGTGGAATGTAAATGAAATAGTAGCAAATATAAGAGAAGGGGACAATACTAAGAAATTTGAAGAACTAGGAATACATGTATGTTCTAGGCTATCTGGATATAGATCAGTTCACTACTTAGTAGAATCTTATCCTACTACTAATAAAATTATTGCAGAAATACAAGTTAGAACAATATTTGAAGAGGGATATGGGGAAATAGATCATCAGCTAAGATATTCATTACAAGAAATACCAGAGATACTTGAACAAAATTTAATGTTGCTTAATAGAATAGCCGGGAGTTCTGATGAAATGGCATCTCTTATAAATATGTTAAGTAAAAGTTTTAAAGATATAGAACATGAGTGTAGTAAAAAGTTAAATGAAAAGGATAAAGAAATTTTAAAATTAAAAGGTGAAATATCTGAAATTAAGTCTATATCAGATGAGGAAAAGCGTAAATTAATAACTCAGATAGAACATATAATTAAATAGTTATAAATATAAAAATACTTATGTCTAATAAAATTAGCTATAAGTATTTTTATATTTATAAGAACTTATAATTTATTTTAAAATATAATCGATTTTATATAAATTAAAGGGAGAAAGACTTCTTATGTAATATATAAACAAAGTAGAGAAATATTAGAAGTATGCAAGTTATGTGCACCTAAATAGGTAAATAGTATTTTGGAGGGAAAGTAAATGAAAGAGGAGATATACTGTGAAGTTATTGAAAAAATAATAGAGAGTATAGATGAGGGAGTACATTTTATTGATAAGAATTGCAAAACTATTATCTATAATGATTCTATGGCAAAGTTAGAGCAAATGGATAAAGAAGAGGTACTTAAAAAGCCATTTACTGATGTAGCAAGAACTATGGAGATAAAAAATAGCACATTACTAAAAGTTTTGAAAAGTGAAATACCTATAAAAAACAACGTACAAATATATCTAAATAAAGATGGGAAGGAAATTACAACTATAAATACAACTATCCCAATAGTAGTAGAAGATGAATTAGTAGGAGCACTTGAAATATCTAAGGACATGACACAAATTCAGACTCTGTCAGAACAAATTTTAAAACTTGAAGAAACTAGGGAGAATAATATAGATAAGAATAAAAAATCATTTTATAAATTTGATGATGTTATTGGAGAAAGTGAATGCATAAAAAAATCAATTAAAATATCTAAGAAAGCATCTAAAAGTGATGCTACAGTTTTAATATATGGAGAAACAGGAACAGGAAAAGAACTTATAAGTCAATCTATCCATTATGATAGCAAAAGATCAAAATATCCATTTATAGCACAAAATTGTGCAGCATTACCAGAGAGTTTACTAGAAGGAATATTATTTGGAACAGTAAAAGGGGGATTTACTGGAGCAATAGATAGACCAGGATTATTTGAGCAGGCGAACAATGGAACACTTTTATTAGATGAAATAAATTCTATGCCATTTCAACTTCAAGCAAAACTACTTAGAGTTTTGCAAGAAGGATATGTAAGACGAGTAGGAGGCACAAAAGATATACCTGTTGATGTTAGAGTTATTGCCACTACCAATGAAAGTCCGCAGGATATATTAAATGAAGGTAAACTTAGAAAAGATTTATATTATAGATTAAATGTTATATATGTACAAATACCTCCATTAAGAGAAAGAGGAGAAGATATAATACTACTAGCTAATAAATTTATAGAAAAGTATAATAATAAACTAGGAAAGAGTGTAAATGATATAACAGATAGAGGCAAGAAAATCCTTAGAAATCATTATTGGCAAGGTAATGTACGTGAACTTGAAAATACAATTTATTCAAGTATGAGCATGATGGATGATGAAGATGTTTTGAGTGACGATATTATAAATATAAATGAATATAAAACTAATACAGCTGAAAATATGTATGTAATAGATGTAGAAGCTAGACCATTAGATTGGATAGTGGCAGATATAGAAGAAAGATATATTAATGAAGCACTAGATAAATGTAATGATAATGTTACAAAAGCAGCAGCTATACTTGGCCTTTGTAGGCAGAATTTACAATATAAGATGAGAAAATATAATATAAAAAGAAAGTAAATTAAATATTCATAGTTTAGGGGGATAGATGGATAATATTAAATATAAAAAATATAGAAAGATTTTAAATATACTAGAAATTATATTATTATTTATTGGAATTGTGGTAAGAGGATTTCTGATATATAACTTAAGTATATGGTATATAGGTAGTATAAAAGTAGATTCAATTTTACTTTATTATTTTATTACTGTAATTTTGCTAGAGTTTGTTTTTTGGTTAGGAAGTAGTAGTAATGAAGAAGATAAAGAGGATAAAAAGACTTATAATAATATACAAGGATGTCTTGCAGTGATAATATACACTTTATTACTTGATTTCTATCATTATAATATATGGACATCAATTTTAATTTTCATGTTTATTTTACTTGGTATTAAGTATGAGAATATAATTAATAAGCATTTAAATAAAATTAGTAATAATAAAGTAACTAATGCTATATTAATAATTGTCATTTTCGCTGTATTTTTTGCTGGATTCTTTAAAGATAGTTTATATCCAAATAATACAGTGTATAAAGTGTATAATAAGGATAGATATGAAGAGTATTTTAAAGAATTAACATCAATTCAAAATATTTACTTTAGTGCTAAAAAGGGTATGACAATAGATGAAATAAAAAAATTAACGCCTTTAAAACTTGAAAAAGATTATGAATTACAAAATTTTTACACTATCAAAGATGGTGATGAAAGTTTACAAATTGAAATTGATGAAGAAAATAATAAACTATCTTGGGTAAGTTATGGAAGTAAAGACTTAAAGCTAGTAAGATTTACATACAACGGTGGTAATACAGAAGATCTTACAATTTATAAAACTTCAAAATCAGGTGAGGGAATATCTTATGAAGAATTTGGTATAACACCATATAATCTAGAACAACAAATGTATTTACTATTAGATTATAAATAATTAGTTTAAAAGATTATAAAGAGCAAAAAAATTTGCAGTAAATGCAAAATTTAATGCTCTTTTTTTATTTGTTTTTATTTATATTATAAATTTTATATAAAAAATTTACAACTAATTAATTGTTAAATATTTAATTAAAAGTTAATATCTGCAAAGTATTAATTTTTAGAAGATTAAAAATAAAAAGTATAATTTATGGCACAATGTTTGCTTTATTAAATAGTAGATATTTTTATTATTTTAAAATAAGGGGGAATTTGCAATGAGAAATGTTAGAGTTGGAATTTGGGGATTTGGAGCAATGGGAAGTGGAATGGCAAAAATGCTTTTAAAGAAAACAGGAATAGAAATAGTTGCTGTATGTGATAGAAATGAAAAGAGATTAGGCAAAAGTATATATGAAGTATTAGATATAGAAAGAGGAGAAAGACCAGAAGTTACAATAAATTCAAATCCAGATGAAGTATTTAGTGAAGAATGTGCAGATGTTGTATTAATAGCTACAGACTCTTTTACAAAAGGTGCATTTGACAAGATAAAGTTAGTATTAGAAAAGAAAATAAATGTTATATCTACTGCTGAAGAAATGGCATTTCCTAAAGCTCAAGAACCAGAATTAGCTAAAAAGCTAGATAAAATAGCTAAAGAAAATGGAGTTTCAGTTCTTGGGACAGGAATAAATCCAGGATTTGTACTTGATTTATTAATTCTTGCGCTTACAGGAACTTGTGAAGAAGTAGACTACATAAAGGCAGCTAGAGTTAATGATTTATCTCCATTTGGAAAGGCTGTAATGATAGAACAAGGTGTTGGTGTAACTAAAGAGGTATTTGATAACGGCGTTGAAAATGAATCAATAGCAGGGCATGTAGGATTCCCTGAATCTATAAATATGATAACTGAAGGTATAGGATGGAACTTAGAAAAAGTAGAGCAAACGAGAGAACCAATAATGAGTAGTGTGTATAGAAAATCTGAGTATGCAGAAGTAGAAGCTGGAAATGTAGCAGGATGTAGACAATGCGGATATGGATACGTTAATGGAGAAATGAAAATAGAAATGGAACACCCACAACAAATTTTACCTCATTTAGAAGGTCAATCAACTGGAGATTATGTAAGCATAAAAGGTACACCAAATATAGACTTACAAATAACACCAGAAATACCAGGAGGAATAGGAACTATTGCTATGTGTGTAAACTCTATACCTCATGTAATAAATGCAAAGCCAGGTTTAAAAACAATGCTAGATATTCCAGTTCCAAGAGCTATGATGGGAGATGTACGTGAATTAGTACAATTAGGAGAGTGCGAGTATGGATGCTAAACGTGGAGACTGGGTCATAATTCACAATATAGTTTTAAATCCTTGTCAAAGAGCACCGCAAGTTCCAGAGGATACAAAATCTCATCCTCTTGAAATGTGGGTTAAAGGATTTATAGATAATGATGCAAATATAGGTGATTTGGTAAAAGTAGAGACTATTACAGGAAGATTAGTTGAAGGAAATTTATTACAAGTTAATCCTTATTATACTCATGACTATGGAAAGTGTATACCAGAGTTACTTCAGATAGGAATTTCTGCAAGAGAAATATTATTTGGAGGTGACTTAAATGATTAAAGACAATAGCTACAAAGCGGTTATGAATAGAAAAAATGAAATTATGAAAAATGCAATAGGAATAGATTATGCTTTATTTGAAAATGAGGGAATATCTTTTGATTATGAAAAAATGATGAGAGAAACAGGATATTCTTTAGAAGAAATAGAAAAAATTCAATCAAATTATGCAGTAGGAAATACACCTATAATAGAACTTAAAAATATAAGTGATTTAGCTAGAAAAATATCACCAGAAGGTAAGGGAGCAAGAATATTTATAAAAGATGAAGCAGCTAATGCATCTGGAAGCTTTAAGGCAAGAAGAGCAGCAACTGCTGTATATCATGCTAAAAGAAAAGGATATAAAGGTGTAATAGCAGCAACTAGTGGAAATTATGGAGCTGCAGTAGCATCTCAAGCAGCTATGCAAGGTCTTAAATGTATAATAGTTCAAGAATGTTATGACAGTAAAGGAATTGGTCAACCAGAAATAATAGAAAAGGCAAGAAAGTGTGAAGCTTATGGAGCGGAAGTTGTTCAGTTAACAGTAGGTCCAGAATTATTTTATACATTTTTACTTATGTTAGAAGAAACAGGATACTTTAATGCATCACTTTATTCTCCATTTGGAATAGCAGGAGTAGAAACGCTAGGATATGAAATAGCTATGCAATTTAGAGAAAGAATAGGAAAAGATCCAGATGTAGTAGTATGTACCAATGCAGGTGGAGGAAACTTAACTGGAACCGCAAGAGGTCTTATAAAAGCTGGAGCAACTGATACAAAAGTAGTAGGAGCTAGTGTTAATTTAAAAGGACTTCATATGGCTAGTGATAATCAGTTTAACAAAAAATCTTTTACAACAGGTCATACTGGATTTGGAATCCCATTTTCCACTTGGCCAGATAGATCTGATGTGCCAAGATCTGCTGCAAGGCCACTTAGATATATGGATAGATATGTAACTGTAAATCAAGGTGAAGTATTTTATATGACAGAACTTTTGGCACAACTTGAAGGATTAGAGAGAGGGCCAGCTGGTAATACATCTTTAACTGCTGCATTTTGTTTAGCTCAAGAACTAGATGAAGATCAAGTTATAGTAGTTCAAGAAACAGAATATACAGGAGCTGGAAAACACATAAATCCACAGCTTACATTTGCTCGTGAAAATGGAGTAGAAATAAAGTTTGGAAATCCACAAGAAGAAATCTGTGGTCAAAACTTAATACTACCATATCATCCAAATTTAATAAAAATTAATGAAATAAATATTGATAAAATAAGAAAATCTTATATAAAAAATGCGATAGAAAATAATCATATAGAACAATTAAGTAAACAAGACATAGAGTTTTTAGCTAAAGATAGTAAATCTAGTAAAGAATTTGTAACAGAAGTTTCTAAAGAAATACTATGTACAATTTAGGGGGATAGATATGAAAAAGAGATTAGATGATTATAAAGAAAGAAGAGCTCATTTAGCTAATTTAAGTGATGAAGAGTTACATGCAAGATTTTGGAAATTAGCAGAGGAAATAGTTGATCCAATGCTAGAATTAGGTAGAAAAAATACATCTCCATCAATAGAAAGATCAGTACTTTTAAGAATGGGATTTTCATCACTTGAAGCTAAGGAAATAGTTAATGTAGTACTAGAAAAAGGGCTTATAAGTAAGGGAGCAGGTCATGTTGTTTATAGATTAGCAAAGGTTAAAAATATAAGTGTAAGAGATGCAGGAGTTAAATTAGCAAATGGAGAGTGTTTAGATGAAGTAGATAATCTATTTGGTAAGGAGGAAGCACCATGTTAAAAGAAAATAAAAAATTAGATATAGAGTATATATTAAAGGATTTAGAAAATTATAGGCCAAAGAGAAAAGGTTGGACTTGGAGAGAAAATGAAAAAGATTTAGAAATGGGACCTTTCAAATATCAAGATTGCTCAACTCCTCTAGTCGATAGTGTAGCTCTTCCATCAGCTAAATACTTTAATAATATAGATCCTCAGCCTAAATGTGTAATAACTACTGAAATAGCTTCAGGTAGATTTGAAGATGATATAAGAAGAATGAGAATGGCAGCTCATCACGGAGCGGACCACATAATGGTTATAAGAACTGCTGGTCAATCTCACTTTGATGGCCTTATAGAAGGTACACCTCAGGGTATAGGTGGAGTTCCAATAACTAGAAAACAAGTTAGAGCACAAAGAAAAGCTCTTGATTTTATAGAAGAAGAAGTTGGAAGACCAATAAATTACCATTCCTATGTAAGTGGAGTTGCAGGGCCTGAAGTTGCTGTGATGTTTGCAGAAGAAGGAATAAATGGAGCTCATCAAGACCCGCAATATAATGTACTTTATAGAAATATAAATATGATAAGATCATTTGTTGATGCTTGTGAAGCTAAAAATATAATGGCATTTTCTAACATGGCTCAAATAGATGGTGCTCATAATGCTAATGCAACTGCAAGAGAAGCTTGGAAGGTTATGCCAGAGCTTATGGTACAACATGCACTAAACTCAATATTCTCATATAAAGTTGGAATTAAAAAAGATAATATTTGCCTTTCAACAGTTCCTCCAACAGCTCCACCAGCTCCATGTTTAACATTAGACCTTCCTTATGCAGTGGCACTTAGAGAATTATTTAGTGAATATAAAATGAGAGCTCAAATGAACACTAAATATATGGATTCTTCAACTAGAGAGGCTACGGTAACTCATGTACTTAATTTATTAACATCAGTTTTAACAAGAGCGGATATACAGTCAACTATAACTCCTGATGAAGGAAGAAATGTACCTTGGCACATGTACAATATAGAAGCATGTGATACTGCTAAGCAAGCATTAGTTGGTATGGATGGCTTAATGGATATGATAGAACTAAAAGAAACTGGTGCATTAAGAGATATGTCTAGAGAGTTAAAAGAAAGAGCTGTTTTATATATGGAAGAAATACTAGAAGTTGGTGGATATTTTGAAGCTGTTGAAAAAGGATTCTTTGTTGATTCAGGAAATTATCCAGAAAGAAATGGTGATGGAATATCTAGAAAGATAAAAGAGGGAGTAGGTGCAGGAACAGTTTATGAAAGAGATGAAGATTATCTAGCACCAGTAACTGCCCACTTTGGATACAACAACGTAGATCAATATGATGAAACTTGTTCATTAAATCCTTCTAAGTTAATAGATGGATGTACGTTTGAAAATCCAGATAAAATAATATATATAGATGAGTTAGATGAAGTTGATAATGTAAATGTAAGACTTAAAGAAACTGAAGAATTCAGAAATTCTACTAAAATAAAACCAGAAATGGAATGGTGTGCAGATGGTACAGTAATGATTACTATGATGCTACCAACAGATAAGAGAACCGCTGAATTTGCAGCAATAGAATTTGCTAAGAATATGAATTTAGAAGAAGTTGAAGTTATAAGTAGAGAAGTAATGCACTCAGATGAAGGAACTAGAGTTGAACTAAAAGGTAAAGTTGGATTTAGTATAGATATAAATGATTTAGTAATACCAGAAGAACAAAAGATAATGACTGATGATGAAATAAGAGCAGATATAGAAGCAATACCTATGAAAATAGTTTGTGCAACAGTTGGAGAAGACGAACACTCTGTTGGGCTTAGAGAAATAATAGATATTAAGCATGGTGGTATAGAAAAATATGGTATAGAATGTCATTACCTTGGAACTTCAGTTCCAGTTGAAAAATTAGTAAATGCAGCAATTGAACTAAATGCTGATGCAATATTAGCTTCAACAATAATAAGCCATGATGATATACATTATAAAAATATGAAAAAAATGCATGAATATTGTATAGAAAAAGGTATAAGAGATAAAGTTATAATAGCTTGTGGAGGGACACAAGTAACGCCTGAGATTGCAGTTGAACAAGGTATGGATGCTGGATTTGGTAGAAATGATAGAGGAGTAAATGTTGCAACATTCTTAGTTGAAAAAAGAAGAGAAAATTTTAAAAAACAATTAGCTGAAAGCGAAAATAACTAGGATATGAAAATAGATGTATTAGTTGCTGAGATAGGCTCTACAACAACAGTTGTAAATGCCATCGAAGGTATAAACTCTGATAATCCTAAATTTATTGGTCAAGGTCAAGCTCCAACAACTGTATTTGAAGGCGGAGATGTTAGAAATGGTCTAGAAGGAGCAATTTCTAATTTAGCTAAAACTTTAGGCGCAGAAAGTATAGAATATGATGACATGTTTGCAACGTCTAGTGCAGCAGGTGGACTTAAGATGACTGTTCACGGATTAGTATATGACATGACGGCTAAAGCTGCAAAAGAGGCAGCATTAGGTGCAGGTGCAGTTATACATAAAGTAACTGCAGGTAAACTAAGAAGAACTGATATAAAAGAAATTAAGGAAATTAAGCCCAATATCATATTAATAGCAGGTGGAGTAGATTATGGGGAACGTGATACTGCTATATATAATGCAGAGCTTATTGCAGGTTTAAACCTTGGAGTTCCTGTGATATATGCAGGAAACATTGAAAATAAAGAAGAGATAAAATTAATATTTGAAGATACAAATTATAAATTGTATATAGTTGATAATGTTTATCCTAAGATAGATTTATTAAACATAGAACCAACTAGAGATGTTATTCAAAAAGTATTTGAAGAACATATAACTAATGCACCAGGAATGCAACATATAAAAGAAATGGTAAATGAACATATAACACCAACACCAGGTGCAGTTATGGAATCTGCAAAACTTTTAAAAAACTATCTAGGAGACTTAATGGTTATAGATGTTGGAGGAGCTACAACTGATATACACTCTGTTACAGAAGGAAGTGAAGGAGTAAGTAGAATATTAGTAAATCCAGAACCTATTGCTAAAAGAAGTGTTGAAGGTGATTTGGGTGTTTACGTTAATATGAGAAATATTGTCAATTTAATTGGCAAAGAAGAATTGCAAAAAGAGCTGATAGATTTAAATATAGATGAAATAATGAATGACTATTTACCAATACCAAAAACACAACAGCAAATAAAATTTGTTGAAAGACTTACAAAAGAAGCAGTACTTAGAGCAACTAAAAGGCATGCAGGAATTATTAGAAATGTATATGGAACAAGCGGTAAAAGTAAAATAGCTGAAGGTAAGGATTTAACAGAAGTTAAATATATTGTAGGAACGGGTGGAGCTCTTACAAGGTTACCACAAAGAATTGAGATTATGAAATATATTAGCGAATACAATAGAAATAAAGATGTGCTATTTCCAAAGTCAAAAGCAAAAATACTAGTAGATAATGATTATATTATGGCATCTCTTGGAGTACTGTCTAAAAAATATGAGATAGCATCTCTAAAACTTATGCTAAAGAGCTTAGATTTAGAGGAGGATAAATTATGTATCCAAGGTTAGAAATTAATGTAGATAAGCTAAAAAAAAATGTAGCTGTTGTATCAGATATTTGTAAAAGTCATAATATGGATATGGCCATGGTTACAAAATCATATTGTGCTATACCGGAAGTTGTAGAAGAAATAACTAAAGAAAATGTTGATTATATAGCAGATTCTAGAGTTGAAAATTTAAAAAGTTTATCTCATATAAATTTACCTAAAATATTACTTAGAATACCAATGATTAGTGAAATCAGTGATGTTATAAAATACTCAGATATTAGTTTTAACTCAGAAATTAAAACTATATATAAACTAAATGAAGAAGCAAAAAAGCATGATATAATTCATAAAGTTGTTGTAATGGTTGACTTGGGAGATTTAAGAGAAGGATATTTTAAAGAAGAAGAATTATTAAGTGTGGTAGAAGAAATATTAAAATTAGAAAATATAAAGCTATATGGTATAGCCACTAACTTAACATGCTACGGTGCAATAATACCATCTAATGATAACCTTGGGAGATTAGCAAACTTAGCTAAAAAAATAGAAAATAAATATAATATAGTATTAGATTTTGTATCTGGCGGAAATTCAAGTTCAATTTATTTAGTACAGTCATTTGAAATGCCTTATGGAATAACAAATTTGAGGCCCGGAGAAGCTATAGCACTTGGACGTGAAACGGCATATGGTAAGATATTAGAAGGAGCCTATCAAGATGTATTTAAGTTAGTATGCGAGATAGTTGAAAATAAAGAAAAGCCATCTCTTCCAATCGGTGAAATTGGTGTAGATGCCTTTGGAAATAAGCCAGAGTATGAAGATAAAGGTATACTAAAAAGGGCAATAGTGGCTATTGGAAGACAGGATATAGACATAACATCCATTAATCCAATAGATAAAGATATAGAAATATTGGGGGCAAGTTCAGACCATATGATACTTAATGTGAGCGGATGCAGTAAAAAGTATGATATTGGTGATACGGTTGATTTTAATGTTGAATATGGGGGATTAGTAAGTGCAGCAACTAGCAAGTATGTGCATAAAAAAATAGTATATGGTGAGTATAAAAAAGTAGAATTAGCGCATTAAGCAAAAAGGTTACCAAAAGATTTTTTGGTAACCTTTTTATATACAAAATATTACAATATAAAATATAAGTTATAATGTGGTATATTAATATATATAAAATAATTAAAGGCGTTTATAATATGGAAATAATGATTGTGTATGTTTTGATGGTAGTAACGATAGTTTTGGTGATTTTTAATAAGTTTATATAAATAAGAGTGCAAAAGGATATGAAAATTAGGGGGAATGATGAATTATATTTTATCAATTTTGGGGCATTGGATATTTTTAGTAGTAGGTCTTATATATATTTATACTAAAAGAGAAGAAGATGAAAATAATTTAGGATGGAAAGTAATAGGCTTTTATTTGCTAGGGTCATTTAGTTTAAATTTTAATACACAAAGTGTTTCTATTATATTACCAGCAGGATTTTGTTTTTATTATTTTATAATGAGAAATAAACCTAGATTAAATAAGGTAACTAAAAAGAGAGCAGCTATATTTGGAGTTATAATGCTTTATGTAGGAGTACTTAATGGGATAATTTATGAAAAAATAGAGTATAGAAACCATTTTATAATAACTAATAATAATAGTATTGATTATATAAAAAATGATTGGAATACTATAAAAAATAGTTTAAATATAGATTATTCTGAGATGAAAGATTTTAATTTAGGATATAAAAAAGATGGTAGTATAGAAAATCTATATTATAGTGTATTAGGTAATGATAAACAATATCATATAACTTTTTATCCTGAAGGTGGAGAATATGATATATATGTTGAAAAAATAAGAAATGAAAATGAAATGAATATGTCTATTGGCTTTGACGATGATAGATTTAATCTAAGCACTGATCAATTTATGGATATAATAGAAAATACAAAATTTGAAAAATATGAAGAAGCTGATAGTTATACTATTAAATATAGCAATCATATTTATACAGATACTTTAGAGGATAAAAAAGTATATGAAATAAATTATGATGACTATTCTATAAAAGAACTTGTTTCAAAAAATAATATATACAGATATAGTCCTATAGTATATGTACCTATGAAAAAAGTAAGTGAAGGATCTTCTGATAGTATAAGTATAGATCAGTATTTAGTATACTATAATTATAGTGAAGAAGAACACAATGATATAGTTATGTATGAAAACAAAGAGATTATAATAGAAGATATAGAAAATGGTATTAAAAAAGTAATTACAGACCCTTATGATGCAGAGACTATAGTAAAAAGTATGAAAGATAGCAGTTGGGCTGAAGTTAAAGATATAAATGTAAGTCTTGAGCCAAATTTATTTATAAAAGATAATGATGGTAATGTAATTGGATTATGTGAAAATGAAAGCTTTGCAAGACGAGATTTAGATGGTATTAGTGTATGGTATATTGTTCCATCTAACTTGTATAATGATATAAAGTTATTTCTATATTAATGTATATAAAATCTGCTTAAAATGAACTGAACCCCTTAAAGTAGGAACAGGAAAAAGAAACCTGTATAGTAATACTTTAAGGGGTAATTTTTATGTTAATTTCATTTAAAGACAATATTAAGGTTGCAGAAAGATTTTGGAAAGAATAGACGAGTAATATATTAAAAAGAAAATAATTTAATTAGGAGGAAAATATTAATATGAAAAATAGTGATACTTTTAGATTTGAAAATAAAAATGATGATTTTCCGTTTTACAATAATCAACCACCTACCTTTAAGCCTTTAATAGGATTAGGTATTATAATTATAATAATAGGAAGCTTTTTTTATGAGGATAGGATTGCACATTTAATACCAACTTTTATAGCACCTTTTTTTAACATAATTTTTCCATTAGCGCTTTTTATTCCAGTAGTAAAATCAAGCTGGACGAAAATTTTTAGAAAAATATATTTAAAAGATTTATTATTAGTAGTTGCTGTACTTATAGTAAATCAGATTATTAGTATTATATTAGCATTATTATTAGTAAAATTTGCTGG
>NZ_HG529263.1 GCF_000499525.1 Faecalimicrobium dakarense
TTTTAAATTTAAAACAAAATCTATAGATAGAAGAAATAATTTAGAAAGGTTTTAGAAAGATTACACCTTTAAAATAAACTTATAAAAGACATAAAGAGGTGTATTAAATGAAGGAAATTTTAAGGATTGAGAATAGGATTAACATCTATACTATCTATACCAGCTATACTTTTAGATTCATCAAGAAATGTAGTCTTAGTTGGATTGGCTATTATATTTGGAACTCCTATAATAACGACTATTTATGAAAAATTATATAATTATAGTATTTTTAAAGTAATAAGTACGATTGCAGACTCTAATACAAATTTAGCTTCTAATATAGGACTAAGTATTACTTATTTAGTAGTAGGGTTTGTAATATCTAGTTTTATTTTTTATAATAAAGAAATAAGGTAATATGTAGAGGATATAATTAAATAGCCTCTAACTTACATTTAAAAATATCGGGAGGCATTAAATGTATAACATTTTAGTAGTAGATGATGAAAAAGAAATTGTAGACTTAGTTGCTCTATATTTTAGAAATACTAACTATAATATAATAAAGGCATATGATGGTATAGAAGCTATTAATATTATGAATAAAAATAAAGTACATTTAGCTATAGTTGATATTATGATGCCTAAGCTAAATGGGTATTCTTTAATATCAAATATAAGGGAGAAAGATAATATACCTATAATAGTAATATCAGCTAAACTAGAAGGTTATGATAAAATACTAGCATTAGATATGGGAGCTGACGATTATGTAACAAAGCCTTTTGACCCACTAGAATTACTTGCAAGAGTTAATGCTCAAATAAGGAGAGTTTATGGATATTCTAAGATCTGTGATACTAAAGATCTAGTAATTGAAATAGGAAATTTAAAGTTAGATTTAGAAAGTTATAAATTAACAAAGGATGGTAAAGAGATAAAACTTACTTCTACCGAAATTAAAATAATTGAGCTATTCATGAATAATCCTAACAAAGTGTTCACTAAAAAGAATTTATTTGAATCAGTATGGAATGAAGCTTATATAGCAGAAGATAATGCAGTAATGGTTCACATAAGTAAGATAAGAGATAAAATAGAAGATGATAGTAAAAATCCAAAGTACATAAAGACTATAAGAGGTATTGGATATAAGTTTGAAGGGAGATAATATGACTTGGAAAAAAGGTAAAAGTTTATATAGCATCTTCATATTAAACTATATAGTGACGATAGTGGTATTTGTAATAGGTATAATACTATTTTTCTCCTTATTTATATACCAAATTTATATAGCAGCTGGAAAAGTGGGTGTAAATATAAATGACTATGATGCAAATCGTGTTTTAAAGGATGAATATAATGATATAGATGTTTCAAGTTTAATAGATAAAGGTGGATGGATAGAAGAAGTAAAGGATGGTAAAATAATAAAAATTATAGGTCAAAAAAAAGATAAAATAAATAATTATTCTGTAAGAAACTTAATTAATGATAAAAATATAAATAATGACTATGAATCTAAAGCCTATGAAGTTGGTGATATTAACTATATAGTTAAATTTCCTAAATATGCATATAAATTATCTCATGATTTATATAAACAAATAAATATAAAATCATATTTTACTATATCTCTAGTATTAACTATAATACTAGTATCCATAGTATTTATATTGATAACAATAATATCTATAAAAAAGTTGTCAAAACCCCTTAAAATTTTAGAAAAAGAAATAAAAAAATGAGCGAAGGATACTCAGATGTAGAGGTTAATTTTAACTCTTATAGAGAGCTTAATAGTATAAAAGAAGCTTTTAATAGTACTGTGGCTAAAATAGAAAAAACAAAGGAAGAAAAAAAGATTATAGAAGATAGTAAAAAAAGAATTATAAGAGATATTTCTCATGACATAAAGACTCCAATAACTTCTATATTAGGTTACTCAAAAGCTATTGTATCAGGACGAGTAACAGATGAAGAAGAAAAAAAGATCTATTTAAATTATATATATAATAAAACTAATAGAATAAATTATTTAGTAGATGAGTTATTTATATTTTCAAAACTGGATAGTCCAGAATATAAACTAAATTTGCAAAAATATGATTTAAGTGAGTTCTTAAGAGAACTAGTAGCACTATATTATATTGATATAGAAGAGAAAGACTTTATACTAGATATAGAAATACCCGAGGAAGAAATATATTCAATGATAGATATTAAAGAACTAGAAAGAGCAATAGCAAATATAATAACTAATTCTTTGAAATATAATAAAAAAGGAACTACACTTAGAGTAAGTTTATATAAAAAAGACTCCTATGCAAAAATATCTATAGAAGATGATGGTATTGGAATATCAGATAGCGTATCAAAGACAGTATTTGAAGAATTCGTTAGAGCTGATAAATCTAGAAAGACAGATGGTGGAAGTGGATTAGGACTTGCTATAACACGAAAGATAGTTAAACTTCATGGTGGAGATGTAAGACTATATAGTGGCGAAAACATGGGAACTAGATTTGAAATAAAGTTAAAAACCATATAAATTTATTAAAATAACCCCTTACTGAAAAATTCATTCAGTAAGGGGTTATTTTATAATTTTTACAATTTTCTGATAGTTTCGAGCGTGAAATTTAAGTAGCTTTTTTATTAAATATTATAGTTACAAGAGTTGACTAGGTTATCTAATTTGAACTTTGGATAAATAGGTTTTGATTTCCAAACAGAACTTTTAAGAATGTATTCTTTATATTCTTCAGTATTTTCTTTAAAATATTTATTTATGGATAATTCTAACATATCTTCTTTGTTGCTAAAGTTCATATAATTTAAATAAGAATTTTTTATTTCAGGATAGTTTATAACTAAGTGATTAAATTTGCTTTCTACAAATCTTAATTTATCTAATAGCCTTTTAGTTCTTAAATCAATTTCTTTATTTATATAAGTGGAATCTCTAGAACTATTAGTTAAATCAGATATAACTTTATATTGAATATTTTTTATCTTTCTATTTAATGTCATTGATAAGTAAAAAAGTTCTCCTAATTGCTTTTCTTTTTCATTTTCACCTTTCAATAATAATCTAATTGATGATAGGTCATTTTGAGAGAATATTGTAAGCTGAGTACCTTTATTAAATACCAATCTTAAAGGATATTTTAAATCTTTAGAAATTATTGTTTGTTTTAAAATTCCATTTTCAACTATAAAAAATTCTTCATTTTTATAGATTGCAAAATTTTGTCCGTAGTTATAATAAAGAGTTTTACAAGGCACAGCATCTCCAAATTCAAATGATATTAAATCTTCATTACTTTTTACAACTTCATCATCAACTAATATCGGATAGTAAAAACATTCAAACTTCATTATATATCCCCCCCTAAATCTATTTAAAAATTTTTATTTATATAATAATTATAGCTATAAAAAATATTTTTTGTGGTATTACCACAGTAATATTTAAAAATAAATAAAATAATTAAGTTGACAATCTATAAAATATATATTTTTTAATATATAAACTTTATAACTATATAAAGTTTTTTATATGAAAGAGTAAGATTGAAAAAAGAGGGTAATTATGGTAATGTACTTATTAGTGAAAATTATGCTCAAATAAGAACTAATTACTATAGGAGGACTAAAATTGAATATTTTTGTAAAAGATAAAGAATTTTATAAAAATGTAGCAGATATAAGTGTACCAATAGCTCTGCAAGGTCTTATAAATGTTGGGGTAAGTATGACAGATACAATGATGCTTGGTTCATTTGGTGAAATAACATTGTCTGCTGCATCACTTGCAAACCAGTTCTGTTTTATATTTTTAATAATTAACTTTGGATTAGGTGGAGGAGCTGGGGTTTTATCTGGACAATTCTGGGGAAAAAAAGATACAAAATCTATAAATAAAATACTATCCATACTTATAAAAGCTAGTGTGTTATTTGCACTGCTATTTTTATTTTTAGCACAAGTTTTTCCAGAAACTATAATGTCGATTTACACTAAAGAAACAGCTGTTTCAGCCAAAGGGATGATGTACCTAAAGATAGTATCACTTTCATTTATATTCCAAGGAATTTCAACTACTGTAAATATATTATTTAGAACAGTTGGAAGTGTGAAAGTTGCGTTATTTGCATCTATATCATCATTTTTTGTAAACGTATTTTTAAACTGGGTTTTAATATTTGGTAATCTAGGAGCACCTGAGCTTGGAATACAAGGTGCTGCAATAGCAACATTAACAGCAAGAATAATAGAATTTAGTGTTATAATGATATATTTATTTAAAATAGATAAAAAGCTTAATTTTAAATTTAAGTATTTATTACAATTAGATAGGGAGCTACTTAAAAATTATGTAAAAGTAGGAGGTCCAGTTTTAATAAGTGACTTAATACTTGCACTAGGGCTTAATATGGTCTCTGTAATAATGGGTAGAATCGGATCTGATATGGTTGCAGCAAATAGTATATCAAGTGTTGTTTTACAATTTACTAATGTATTTTTAATGGGGGTATCTAATGCAAGTGGAGTTATAACGGGAAATACAATAGGACAAGGTAAGCACAAACTAGCTCAAGAAAGAGCTGTAACATTTTTAGCAATGTCTATAATATTAGGGCTTAGCTCTTCATTATTTATATTTATACTTAAAAATATAATTATAGATTTTTACAATATAAGTGACACTACAAAGCAAATAGCCATACAACTTATGAATGCAACTTCATTTTTAGTAGTGTTTATGTCAATTTCGTCACTTCTTACAAAAGGAGTACTTCGTGCAGGAGGAGATACAAAGTTTTTAATGATAGCTGATATATTATTCTTATGGACTGTATCAATACCACTTGGAGCAATAGCTGGATTAGTATTTAAATTACCAGCAGGAATAGTGTTAATATGCTTAAAAATTGATGAGATTATAAAAGGTCTTTGGTGCGTAGGAAGATTATTAAGCAACAAATGGATAAAAAGTGTTGATGAAGATGAACAATGTAAACTAATTATAGAAGAATTAGTAATGCCAGAATAATTATAATTACCCATACCAATATATTTGATATTGGTATGGGTAATTTTATATTATTAAAAATTAAATTTGTATAAGTTTAATTAAATAAATCGATTATATCTTTATCAGATAAAGTTTTTAATAAATTACCATTTGATAAATCTCCATTAATAAACTCATTAATAAGTTCATTTTTACTTTCCTGAAGCTTTACAATTTTCTCTTCAATAGTTCCTTTAGCAATAAGCTTTATAACCTCAACAACATTTTTTTGTCCATATCTATGAGCTCTATCACTTGCTTGGTTTTCAACAGATGGATTCCACCAAGGATCAAAATGAATTACTACATCGGCACTTGTAAGATTAAGACCAGTCCCGCCAGCTTTTAGTGAAATTAAAAATACTTTGTTTTCATCAGTTTCATTAAACTTATTTACTAAAGATAATCTTTCCTTAGCAGGAGTAGATCCATCTATATAAGAGTATGTTATATTATTGTTACTAAGTTCATCTCCAATATTTTTAAGTACAGATGTAAATTGTGAAAACAATAATATTTTATGTCCATTTTCTATATAATCATTTAAAAGCTCGATTGTAGTCTCTATTTTTGAACTTCTACTATTGTAATCTTCAAGAATCACCCTAGGATCTAGACAGAGTTGTCTTAACTTTGTTAAGTAAGAGAAGATTACTATCTTATCTTTTTTAACATCTTTATCAACCATTTTTTCTTGAATATCCTTAACATAAGCACCATAGATCCTTTTTTGATCTTTATTTAGCTCAACGAAGAATTTTTTCTCTATTTTATCAGGTAGTTCTTTCATAACTTCTGATTTTGTTCTTCTAAGTATAAATGGCTGTATAAGTTTCTTTAGATTGTAAGTATTATCTTCATTATTAATAAATAATTCATAAAATCTTTTACGAGAATATAAATACCCAGGCATAATAAAATCAAATATTGACCAAAGTTCTAGTAAGTTATTTTCGATAGGAGTTCCTGTTAGAGAAAATCTTACTTTAGCATTAATGCTTTTAACAGCCTCAGTACTTAATGCTACTGGATTTTTTATATTTTGACCTTCATCAATAATACAGTAATCAAAAGTTTTATCCAGATATGAATCTAAATCGTTTCGTAAAGTACCATAGGTAGTTATAATAACATCTACACCTTCTAAGTTTTCTAAAGTCTTATCTCGCTCTTTTTTATTTCCATGAATTAAAGAAACATTCATATTAGGAGCAAAGGTTTCAAATTCATTTTTCCAGTTATAAATAAGTGATGTTGGCGTTATTATTAAACTTATTGGTGATTTAGCTTTTTCCTCTTTTTTAGACAATAAAAATGCTATAGTTTGTATTGTTTTACCAAGTCCCATTTCATCGGCTAAGATTCCTCCGAATTCATAATGGTCTAGGGTTTTAAGCCAATTAAGACCATTGACTTGGTAATCACGAAGGGTTGCATTTAAAGAGTTTGGAATATCAAAATTTATACTATCAATATTTTTAAATCGATCACAAATATTTTGAAGATTTTCAGTTCCTTTTACAAAGTCTAAATTTTTAGAATTTAATACATCATTTATATATAAACCCTTACTAGCATGTACTCTTTTATTTTCCATATCATTAATTAGGTCTAAGTTATCTATTAATTCAAAGAAATCTTTAGTTTCTCTCTGAGTTAAATTTATAAAACTACCATCCTTTAATTTATAGAATTTACTTTTTTCTTTAAAGGCAAGTAGTATATCTTTGTATTCATCTTTATCAATATCAGAGATACTAAAATCAAAATCTAAATAACCATCAATACCATTTTTTATGCTTGCTTGTATTGATGATGAATTATATATTTTTTTAGATTTAAATTTATCAGAGTAGTATACCTCACCAATATCTTTTAAGTTGTGAATTTCTTTATCTAAAAAGTTAAATAAGTGTAAATCATCTTCTTTAAATATATAAGTATTGCTTTCTTTTACAAATCCAAAAGATATTAAAATATTAGAAATTTCTTTTTCTTTATCTTTATCTGGAAGAATGAATTTTTGCCCGTTTTCATCATTATATACAAACTTTAAATCGCAAATAGTATCAGAGTGTTTAAAATCAAAATAAAACTCTACTTTAAAATCGCTTATTATATTATTTTTTATTTCTTCATCTAAAATTACTTTTTCAGAGATTTGCTTTAATTTAGGAACAAGATGACCTAAAAGACCAACCATATCTTCTTTATCAAATACTACAGTTTTACTTTCATTTAGTATTTCATAAATCTTTTTATAATTCAAAGAATCTTCATTATTTAATAAATAAATATTTTCTTCATATAAAACAACATCACCCTTACTTGTTAGAGGTATAGGCATATCACATTGGGAAGAAAGCTCTATTTTATTATCAAGTTTCTTAAAATCAAAATTAATAGGGATTAAATTTTCATTTATTTTAGGTCGATAAACTTCTTCTTTATAATTAAGAGTGAAATCTTTATTTTTTAAGGTTTTTAGAAATCTTTTTAACCCACTTTCACCTAAATCTAATATTTTAGGATTAATAGTTGAATTTATATGTGGATGATAGTTAGCGCCGTATTCTTCTATAATATCAACTATTGGTTCGTCTATATCTGAAAAATAATGGTTAATAGGGTCGTAAGTAAAGTTTTTACCGTAGTCTAGTGTAGAAGTAGATATTCTAGAATTTGAAAAATCTTTTAAACTTTTTAGTACATACATTTTATCCGTTCCTATTTTAAAATCAGCATGTATATTACCTTCATCTATAGTTAAATTAACTTCTAGATTAACTTGTTTTTTATAAGTGTCATCAAAAAATTCCAAAAGTTTTTTATCCGGTGTAGATGGATATATTTTAGGAGGTTTTTCATCTTCGAACTTTGTAATAATAGCTTTAGAAAAATCTTTTTTAGCCATTAAAATAGCTGAAATCGAAGTTGCAGCTAAATGTTTGCATATAAATAATTTAGTACCTGTGCTTTTTGATCTAAAATCTTCACAGGTACATCTTCCACCGATTATTTTAAAATTTATAGGATCTATTGAAAGTGTATTTGTATAAACTTCATTGTTAAATTCAGATTCTAAAACTCCTTCAAGAGTTATTATATTTTCATTTATATTAAAACTGACATGATCAACTAATTTTTTATTATAGTATTTAACACCCCTATTCCATCTAGGGATATCTGTATTTACTTTTATTAAATCTAGTAACTTATTATAGTCCAATTATTTCACCTTACTCTCATTTTGTATATAAAATATTATAGTCGATATTAAGTCTAATTACACAAAAATATTTTACCTATATTATATAAATATTTTTATGGGTAGTAAAAATTGACAAATTGTAGGAACAATTAATACTGCAAACTTAATACTATAATATTAGTGTAGAGTTTAATATTTTATCATTATTAGTACAATTAATAAACAGTTTAATTCATATATTAAAATAAAAAATAGGGAGATGGTAAAATGAAGTTATTAATACTTGATAGTGGGCATTCAGAATATGTACAAGGAAAAGAAGCACCAGATAAATCTATGAAAGAATGGGAATTCAATAATGATATGCAACATAAAATTAAAACTATAGCAGAAAAACAAGGAATAACTGTGTATTTAACTAACCCAAATCCGTCTAAAAAAAATGAAATGGGTCTTACTAGAAGAGCTCAATACGCAAATGACTATTGGATATCAAAAGGAAAGCCAGATGCGCTGTTTTTTAGTATTCATTCAAATGCATATGATTCAAAGTTTAATGCAGCTAGAGGAACTGAAACATATTATGCTTCTAATGCAAGCCAAAAATCTAAGAATGCAGCAAAAGATGTACAAGAAGAAGTATACAAAGTTATGAAATCAATAGACAGTGAAGCGAAAGATAGAGGTGTAAAAGTCGCAGATTTTACTGTAATATACAAAGCTTTAATGCCTTCAATACTTGAAGAATATGGTTTTTATACTAACAGAGAGGATTTAAAAATATTAAAAAATAACAGAGATGAATTAGCAGAAGCAACTGTGAAAGGTGTTTGTAAATACTTTGGAATAACATACAAAGAAGTAGGAGGAAATCCGCCATCAGAGTCACAAACTCCAGGTGAGGATGTTTATGAAAATTGTATAATATATAAAGGTGATGTAGATAAAAATATAGCTAATATTTTAGGTTGGGGACTAAAGGATTATATTATTGTACCATTACAAGAATATAAAGTAGGTTTAGGTAAAAAAGTTTTTGTAGTTGGAGTAGCTGCAAATGAAATAGAGGGAGACGTTAACTTACAAGGTAATAATAGATGGGATACTTTAAATGAAGTATTAGAATATCTAGGTAAGTAGTATTAAATAAATTAAATAGGATTATGATAAAAACAGAGTAAATTATTTACTCTGTTTTTTAATATATAGATAGATATATTAAACAATATTTGGGAAAACTTATTATATAAGGAGAAGATGCCAAATGGATAATTTAGTATTAACTTTACTATCGATAAATAAAGTGGGAAGAAAGACTGCTACTTATTTTATAGAAAAAATGCAAGATATGCCTAAAAATGAAGCAGATATAATAGATATGTTTATAAACATGAAGATAAATAACAATAGAATTATAGTGCCAAAATTAGATGATGTAAAAGTAGCAAGAGAAAAATCACAAGATACAATTATAGAATCTAAAAACCAAAACATTAACATGGTAGATATATTAAGTGATAATTTTCCTAGTAATTTAAAAAATATACCTAATACACCAGTTATATTATTTTATAAAGGAAATTATGAAAGTATTATAAATAAAGACTGTATAGCTGTTATTGGAAGTAGAAATGCAGATAAAAAAGGATTAGAGTCATCATATAGGCTAGGGAGTATATTATCAAAAGAAAACTATAGCATAGTTAGTGGATTAGCCTTAGGATGTGATGAAATGGCACATAAGGGATGTTTAGATGTAGGTGGGAATACTATTGCGGTTATGCCTTGCGGTTTAGATAACGTATATCCAAGAGAAAATTATAATTTAGCAGAGAACATCTTAAATAATAAAGGTTGTTTAGTAAGTGAATATCCTATTGGATATAAGTCATTTAAAAATAGTTTTGTAGAACGAGACAGAATACAAAGTGGGTTAAGTTTAGCTACAATAGTAGCACAAAGTGATATAAATTCAGGTACCATGCACACTGTAAATTTTACATTAGAACAAAATAGAATTTTAGGTTGTTTAGATATGAGATCGTCTTTAAATAGAAAAATAATAGATGAAAATAAAGGGATTATAATTGGAAGTAATTACGATATAAGTGAAATTAATAAAAAAATAAAAGAATATAAAAGTGGTTATAGAAGAAAAACTATTAATTAAATTTATTTTATGATATATTATACTTTGCATTTATGAAAAATATGTAATAATTTGTAGAAGAAAAATTGCATAAATGAAAGGGAGTATAATATGGAACCTATAAGAATAAAACCAGAAGAATTTAAATTAAGTAA
This sequence comes from Faecalimicrobium dakarense, assembly GCF_000499525.1. GTDB lineage: Bacteria > Bacillota > Clostridia > Peptostreptococcales > Peptostreptococcaceae > Faecalimicrobium > Faecalimicrobium dakarense. Next base: position 10,578 of record NZ_HG529263.1, read on the forward strand.
TTTTATAAATTACTATAAAGATAACTCAGAAGAATTACTTTTAGAATTCCCAGACTCTATATCAAGAGTTTGTTTAATAGATAAAGACTATATGGATGTAATAACTTTTGATGAGGATTATGAAGACTTAGAAGAAGCTGATGACTATATAAATTTGTTACTAGATGAAGAGTATTCACTTCATTTTGCTATAGGAAAGACATATGAAAGTTGTGAAAAAATAGAATTTATAGATGGAAAAAATATAGTATGAAACACTATGCAGAAGATTTATATGAAGATTCTAATAGTATAAAAGATATAGGAGAACTTAATCTGGACTTAGACCATTTAGTAGGTTTATTATTTGATTTTGCAGACAGTGAAATAATTATTTCTGTTGTAAATTTCGAACATGCAGGAGGAATAGGGACTCCAAGAATACAAGAAGTTGAAGATAGTGGAGATTTAGAAGAAATTATAAAAGAACTTATAGAAAGATTTAGTAAATAAAAAATTATTTTTGGATTTGTAGATTCTAAAGTTTATGATAGAATCAAATAATAATTTATAAAAAAATTGTAAAAAGATGTTTTAATATTAAATTCCGGTGTATATATATAATGATAGCTTATATAAGTAAATAATACAGGAGGAAGTTAATATGATAAAAATATGTTCAATGTGCTCAGGAATAAGTATAGATGAGTTAAAAGCGCGTTTAGGTGGAGAAGTTGAAATAGAAGATGGATGTATCTATGAATGCGGATCAGAATTAACTGCATACAAAGGTGAAGAGCTAATAACTGCTGATTCAGAAGATGAATTAATTGAATCACTTAAAAAAGCATAATAAATACTATTTTGAAGACTTGCCATTTTTAAAATATGTATTGTTTTATAAAAGGTATTACCATAAATTATGGTAATACCTTTTTAAATAATATAAATTTATATTATTTTTATTTATATTCTGCACCAGCATCGACTTTAGTAACTTGAACTGCTACCATTTCTTCATCATTACTGTTTGT
>NZ_HG529264.1 GCF_000499525.1 Faecalimicrobium dakarense
ATTTATATTCTGCACCAGCATCGACTTTAGTAACTTGAACTGCTACCATTTCTTCATCATTACTGTTTGTTATTTCATGCCATTCATCACGTTTTATAAAAACGCTACATCCTACGCATACATCATGAGATTTATCTCCAACAATCATTTTACCATGACCTTTTAAGAAGAAAAATATTTGTTCTCCATTTGGATGCTTGTGCATTTTAAGTACTTGACCTGGTTTGAAGTAATAAACTTCAGACGTCATGTCTTCTCCTGTAAATACAGGTATTTTTGGAACTGCAGCATCATTATATTGAGCTAAAGATCCATCTAGTAAATGTTTATGATTAGATTCCATTATATAAATCTCCTTTTAAACTTATTTGTAATATTGAATTACCTTTTTAGTTTGCCTAAGAGATTAAATTTAATTCTAAGAAAAAATTATCAATTTTAAATTTTTTATAAAAATAGATTTATGCTATAATATATCAAATACATGAAATAAAAATTAATATGAATTTAGAAATGGAGTTCATTATGAAAAAGATATCAATAGTATTAGTTATACTTTGGATGGGGGTTATATTTTATTTTTCTAATCAACCTGCAATAGTATCTACAACTCAATCAGACAAAGTTATACATGTCTTAGATAAAATATCAGAGGATAGTGTATTAGGAAATATATTGCATGTATTATATGAATCAAAAGGAGCATCTTTTATAATAAGAAAATCTGCACACATGATATCTTATGCAATATTGGCTGTATTAAGTTTTATAATGATATATGCTCATAAATCATATATAAGAAAATCTTTTATCTATGGTTTTTTAATAACACTTTTATATGCAATAACTGATGAAATACACCAGTTATTTATTCCAGGTAGAGCAGGAATGATTCAAGATGTTTTAATCGATTCTTTAGGAGCAATTATTGGACTAAGCTTTAATTACATTAATATATAAGTTAA
>NZ_HG529265.1 GCF_000499525.1 Faecalimicrobium dakarense
ATTATTGGACTAAGCTTAATTACATTAATATATAAGTTAATTATAAGAAGAAATAAATACAGTACTATGTCATAAGCTATATAAAGGCTTAAATAGTTGGAGGAATGTTATAATGTTAGAAATTTATAATTTTTTTGTTTCAGTAATATCAACTATAATAACAACTTCATCAATAGTTTATATTAAAGGTACAATAGACAGCATGGTAAGCATTTTAAAATGTTTTGTTTATAGCTATGAAAATAGGATAAAATTATGTATTGAAGTTTAAAAAATAGCCTAGAATAAAAAATTCTAGGCTATTTTTTTATTAAAGTATAGTTTATGCTAATGTATTATAATAGAAATAAAATTTTAGGGTATATAATGATGATATTAAAGAAAATTAGAAGGGGCTTAATTGATTATGACAAATATTAACTCAAGAGCATTAAACATAATAAATATTCTTTTGAATTCAGATCAGCCAGTAAGTAGCATAGCTCTTAGTCAAGAGATAGGATGTTCTACTAAAACCATTCAAAGTGAAATAAAATTATTAAATAAAGAACTTAAAAATGCCCAGATTTTATCAATAAGAGGAGTTGGATATAAGTTAGAAGGTAGCATTGATGATATAAATATTAACAGTGATTCTTATAATGATATAGATAGAGTTCATTATATAATAAAAACATTATTAATTCTAAGTGCAAAGGAAAGCAATTCTATAAGGATTGAAGATTTAGCAGATTCTATGTATGTAAGTACTTCTACTATTAAGAATGATTTAAAAGAAGTTAAAAAAGTATTAGCTAAATATAACATTGAAGTATTAACAAAACATAAGCAAGGAATATATATAGAGAGAATAGAGGAAAATATAATAAAGTGCATAATAGATTTATGCATAAAATCTGATAATGAACTTAATTTAAATGAATTTTTAAGTGATGAAGTAAAAAACAATATATTTATAATAAAAAAATTGTATTAAATAACTTAAATAATGAGAAACTAATATTACTAGATACAGAATTTAAAAATATAATTAATCATATATTACTGTATTTAAGTAGAGGAAATTATAATAATGAAGAATTTATAAAAAATTACATAAATGATTATAAAAATAAGAGAAATATAGTAATAAATAATGATAAAAATAAAGATATAATAAAAAATGCTATAAATGAGTTTTGTGAAAATTTAAAGTTAGCCACATCTATTAATATAAAAGATGATGAGATATTTAAGGATTGTTTATACAATCATATAAATAGTTTATATAAAAAGATAAAACTAGGAATAGAAAGCTATGATATAAAGACATTAGATATAAAAATAAAATACCCATTTGCATTTGAATTAGCAAAAATAGCCAAAAAAACTATAGAAAAAGATTTAGATATAGAAATAAATGAAAATGAAATAGCAAATATAGCTATACATGTAGGCGGTGCACTTGAAAGAGCATCATATAAGAATGAAAAAAAGACTTTTAAAACTATAATAGTATGCACCTCAGGTATAGGAACATCTATGCTTATAAAATCAAAGCTTGAAAATATATTTAGAGAAAAGCTTGAAATTTTAAAAATTATACCTGCTTATTTAGTCGATTATATAAATGCTATGGAAGTGGATTTTATAATATCAACAGTTCCTATAGACATTGAATCAATACCAGTTATAAACATATCTCCACTTTTAAGTGATAAAGAGGTTAAAATTATTGAAAAATATATAGAAACAGAAAATATATATGTAGATATTAATGTTAAAAATATATTTGACAAAGAACTATTTTTTACTAACTTAGACTTTAAAAATAAAGAAGAAGTTATTGATTTTATGTCAAACAAATTAATAGAACTAGGTCATATAGATAATGATATGAAAGATTCATTCTTTGAAAGAGAGAAAATAGCAACTACTGAAATTGGAAATATGGTAGCTATTCCACATGGCGCAAAGGGAACAATATATAATAATAAAATAGCAATAGGAATACTTAAAAATCCAATAAACTGGGAGTTATCAAAAGTAAGATTGGTTATAATGCTAGCAGTTAACCCTGAAACTATTTTAGATTATGAAGAATTATTTTCTACTATATACAAAAGAGTAGATTCAATTGCAAAAGTTGTTAGCATATGTGAAAATGGAAGTTTCGAAAAGTTTGTAAATATGTTTAAGTAATAAAGATAAATTTCTCTTTTGATTAAGAGAAATTTTTTGACTTTCACGGAAAATGTTTTCTAGGTATTATAATAATATAATATTTCTTAAAGATTAAGAAAGAGGTGTAGCATATGATTTATACAGTGACATTAAATCCTGCAATAGATTATGTAATAATGTTAGATAATTTAAAAGTAGGAAGTGTAAATAGAATAAGTAGTGAAAATGTATATCCTGGAGGTAAAGGAATAAATGTATCAGGTGTACTTAAAGAGTTAGGATATGAAAGTACAGCTCTAGGTTTTATAAGTGGATTTAGTGGAGCTTTTATAAAAGATTCTCTTGATAAAAAAGGTCTTGAAACTGACTTTATAGATTTAGAAAATGGATTTACAAGAATAAATGTAAAAATAAAAAGTAATGAAGAAACAGAGATAAATGGACAAGGACCTCATATAAATGATGAAAAGTTAAATCAACTATATGAAAAAATAGATAAATTAAATGAAGGTGATGCTTTAGTTTTATCGGGAAGTATACCTAAAACTCTTAATGAAAATCTATATGAAAATATAATGAAAAGATTAGAAAATAAATACGTTAAGGTAGTAGTTGATGCAACTAAAGATTTACTTTTAAATGTATTAAAACACAAGCCATTTTTAATAAAGCCAAATAATCATGAATTAGAAGAAATGTTTAATGTAAAATTAAAATCAAATGAAGATGTAGCTCTTTATGCTAGAAAGCTAAAAGACATGGGAGCTAAAAATGTATTAGTATCTATGGGAAAGGACGGAGCGATACTAGTTACAGAAGAAAATAGAGTCTTTATAAGTAATGTTGCAAAAGGAAAAGTTATAAACTCAGTTGGAGCTGGAGACTCAATGGTAGCAGGATTCATTTCTGGATATTTAAGTACTAACAGTTATGAAGAAGCTTTAAAATTAGGTACAGCTTGTGGTAGTGCAACAGCATTTTCAAGTGACTTAGCTACGAGAGAATTTATAGAAAGCCTTTTAAGTGAAATTATAGTAAAGGAGATAATAATATAATGAAAATAACTGACTTAATTAATAAAAGTTGTGTTAAATTAGATTTGCCAGGTGAAAGTAAGTTAAAAACTATTGATACTATGGTTGATTTAATGAATAATGGAAACAACTTATCTAATAAAGAAGAATACAAAGAAGCAATACTAGCTCGTGAAAACTTAAGCACAACAGGAATAGGCGAAGGAGTAGCAATACCTCATGCTAAATCAAAAGCTGTAAAAAAGGCAGCACTTGCAGCTGCAGTTTCTAAAGTTGGAGTTGATTATGAATCTTTTGATGGAAGTTTATCACATTTAATATTTATGATAGCTGCTCCAGAAGGTGCCAATGATACACATTTAGAAGTATTATCGAGATTATCCACTATACTTATGGATGAAGAATTTAGAAATAATTTAATAAATGCATCTTCAGTAGATGAATTTATTAAATTAATAGATGATAAAGAAAGAGAAAAATTTGCTGATGAGTATGCTGAAGAAGTAGTGTCTAAAGAATCAGGTTACCCAAAGATACTTGCAGTTACAGCTTGTCCAACAGGGATTGCTCATACTTTTATGGCAGCAGAAAGTTTAAATAAAATGGGTGAGAAAAAAGGTGTTTCTATAAAAGTAGAGACAAATGGTTCAGCAGGAGCTAAAAATATTTTAACAGCTGAAGAGATAGAACATGCAGAGTGTATAATAGTAGCAGCTGATAAAAATGTTGAAATGGCAAGATTTAATGGTAAAAGGGTTATAATAACTAAAGTTGCCAATGGAATACACAAAGCTGATGAACTAATCGAGCGAGCATCAAAAGGTGATGCACCAATTTATAACCATAGTGGTTCGGTAAGTTCTGATTCTAGTTTTGATGAAGATGAGACAACTTTTAGAAAAGTATACAAGCATTTAATGAATGGTGTATCTAATATGTTACCATTCGTTGTAGCTGGTGGTATACTAATAGCGCTTGCATTTTTAATAGATACTGTGTTAGGTCAAGTAGGTGGTTCTAACTTTGGATCAAATACTCCAGTGGCAGCATACTTAAAGGGTATAGGAGACATCGCATTTAGTTTTATGCTACCAATACTTGCAGGATATATTGCTTACTCAATAGCTGATAGACCAGCTATGGTTGTTGGTTTTGTTGGTGGAGTTATTTCAAGAGATGGTGGAGCAGGATTTTTGGGTGCTTTACTTGCAGGTTTTATAGCAGGATACTTAGTATTAGGGCTTAAAAAGTTATTCTCAGGTTTACCACAATCACTTGATGGAATTAAGCCAGTACTGCTATTCCCATTATTTGGAACTCTTATAATGGCAGTAATAATGACATTTATAATAATGCCTCCAGTTGCAGCAATAAATACAGCAATACAAAACTTCTTAATGAGTTTAGGTACTAGTTCAAAAGTACTTCTTGGAATATTAGTTGCAGCTATGATGGCAGCAGATATGGGTGGTCCAATAAATAAGGCAGCTTATGTATTTGGTTTAGCATCACTTGAGTCCGGACAATATGAAATAATGGCAGCAGTTATGGCAGGAGGTATGGTTCCACCGCTTGCAATAGGCTTAGCTACAACATTCTTTAAAAATAGATTTACAAAAGAAGAAAGAGAATCAGGAAAAGTAAATTATGTTATGGGACTATCTTTCATAACAGAAGGTGCAATACCATTTGCAGCAGCAGATCCACTTCATGTATTACCAGCATGTATTGTAGGTTCAGGAATTGCAGGAGCTTTAAGTATGATATTTAATGTAGGTCTTCGTGCACCACATGGTGGAATATTTGTAATACCGGTTGTATCAAATCCAGTTGGTTACTTAATAGCAATAATAGCAGGTTCAGTAGTTGGAATGTTACTTCTTGGAATATTTAAAAAGCCAATAAATAAAAAAGCCTAATAAAAATACAATTTAGTAAAAGAGATATATTAAACTTATTTTAATATATCTCTTTTTTATTGTAATTAAAGCTACTTAGAATAATTTGTAAAAAATAATAAAAAATAAAGGATTAAATGTATATATGTTTAAAATAAATATATATACACTTTGGGGAAGTGTATTGATTAGTATTTCTATAAAAAGGGGGATAAATTAAAAATGAAAATTAATAAAAAGCTGAGGAACGCTATATCTGCGGTTACATTAGGTATATTTACCATGACCACAATAGCTTCATCGACAACATTTGCTTATACAACAAAAGAAAAGGACTCTATAAAAACTAGTATAGAATCAAGTACAGATTTAGAAAGAAAAATAGTTGGGTATTTTCCAGAATGGGCATATAAAAGCGAGGAGCATAACTATTTTAATGTTACAGATTTACAATGGGACTCATTAACTCATATACAATATTCTTTTGCAATGGTAAATCCTGAAACGAATAAGATTGATTTTGGAGATAAATTTGCTGCAACAGAAGAAGATTTTAAGGGAATGAATTTAAGTCATAACGGAAAGCCAGTTAAATTAGATGAAAGCTTACCATACAAAGGTCATTTTAATTTATTACAAGTAATGAAAAAGGAATTTAGTGATGTAAAATTATTAATGTCAGTTGGTGGATGGGCAGGATCTAGAGGATTTTATACAATGATGGATACAGACGATGGGATAGATACATTTGTTGAATCTTGTGTGAAGTTTATAAGAGATTATGGATTTGATGGAGTAGATATAGATTTTGAATTCCCATCATCAACAAGTCAGTCAGGTAATCCTGAAGATTTTGATGTGTCAGAGCCAAGAAGAAAAACTATAAACGCTAGATATAATGTAATGATGAAAAAATTAAGACAAGCTATAGATAAAGCAGGTAAAGAAGATGGGAAAGATTATCTTTTAACAGCTGCAGTAAGTGCTTCATCTTGGGTATTAGGTGGAGTAGATTCGCATGAATATGCTAAATCATTAGATTTCTTAAGTATAATGTCGTATGACTATCATGGTGGATGGAATGAATTTGTTGAAAATCAAGCAAATATATATCCAGACCCAGAAGATAAAGAAACTGCTAATATGATGATGCCTGTTCTTGGTATGGACTGGTCATATAGATATTATAGAGGAATATTACCACCTGAAAAAATATTAATGGGAATACCATACTATACAAGAGGATGGGAAAATGTAAATGGTGGAAATAGAACAGGATTACATGGAACAAGTAAAACTCCAGCAACAGGTAAATATAACTTATGGGGAGATTATGATGCAAATGGTAATCAAGTACCAGCAGGTGCAAATCCTCTATGGCATGTATTAAACTTAATGGAACAAGATCCTAATCTTAAAATTCATTGGGATGATGTAGGGAAGGTACCATATATATGGCAAAATGATGAAAAAGTATTTTTAACTTTTGAGAATGAACAATCGATAGATGAAAGATTAAAATATATAGAAGAGAAGAACTTAGGTGGAGCTTTAATATGGGTTATGGACGGAGACTATGGAAAAAATCCTAATTATGTAGAAGGTTCAACAAATATTAATGAAGGTAAATATACATATGGAGATACATTAACAAAGAAATTAAGTGAAGGCTTAGATAAAATGGGTCCAGCTAAGGAAACAGAAGAAGGAAATAAAGATTTACAGCCAATAAAAGTTGGTGTAAAGCAAAATGGTAACTACGACCATCCAAATTATACATATGAATTTAATGTAACAAACTATACTGATGAAACTATAAAGGGTGGATGGGAATTAAGCTTTGATTTACCGAAATCAGCAGTATTTAAATCACCTTGGGGTGGAACAGTTACACAAAAGGATAATGGAGATTTTACTAATATAACAATAACATCACCTGCATGGCAAAATTTAGATCCTGGTGAAAGTACAATACTTCAAGGTATGATAGGTCTATGTTTCTCAGATGTAAGAAATGTAACTTTCAATGGAATGAATCCAGTAGGAGACAGTAATGTAGAAGTACCTAGCCCAGATGAAAATGCTCCTGTAATAAAAGGAGCAAATAATAAAGATTTATTCTTAGGAGAAAAATTTGATGCTTTAGAAGGTGTAACTGCAAATGATAAAGAAGATGGGGATTTAACTTCTAAGATTGAAATTGCAGGGAAAGTAGATACAAATAAAGTTGGAGATTATGAGTTGACTTATAAGGTTGTAAATAGCAAAGGAATAGAAATAACGGTTAAAAGAGTAATTACAGTAAAAGAAAAATTGAAGATACATATGACCCAGAAAAAGCATATTTAGCAGGTGATAAAGTTATATATAATGGAAAAGAATATGTAGCTAAATGGTGGACAAAAGGAGAAATACCAGGAAGTAGTGATTCTTGGGAGTTAGTATAAAGAATATAACTAGCGAAATTGATGGATATTATATTAAAAATTAAATAAGAATAAAAAACATGTTAAAATAGTAGTTACTTTTTAGTAACTACTATTTTTTATTAAATTAAAAAATTGATAATAGATGCAACTAATTAAAAAAAATTAACGTCTAATGATTGTAAAAGATAAAAAATGGAGGATAAGATGGAATTTTTAATAAAAAAAGCAATGAAAGGAGATAGTGAAGCTTTTATAAGTCTGATAAATAAACATGAAATTTCTATGTATAAAACTGCAAAGGCAATACTTCATAATGAAGAAGATATAGGGGATGCCATACAAGAAACGATAATAGCAGCTTATAAAAGTGTTCATACTCTAAAACAAGCTACATATTTCAAAACTTGGCTTACAAGAATTTTAATAAACAAATGTAATGATATTATAAGAAATAATCAAAATATTATCTTTATAGAAAGTTATAAAGAAGAAGGATACAGTGATAAAACGCATGATAAATTAGAATTTGATGAAGCTTTTGTAAAATTAAGTGATGATTATAAATTAGCACTTAATCTATATTATGTCGAAGGATTTAATTCTAGAGAAATAAGTGAAATTTTAAATGAAAATGAAAACACAATAAAATCTAGAATTTCTAGAGGGAAAAAACAGCTTAAAAATTTTTTGCTAAATAATAAAGAAGGAGAGATGATAAATGCATAATGATTTAGATAAATTAATAAAAGAAAACTTAAATAAAGAAGAATATATACCACAAAGCATAATAAATAAAAAAGAGGATGCATTTAATATGATAAAAAATATGGAAAAAGAAAATATAAAAGCTAAGAAAAATATATAAATAAAAAACAGCAGCTGCTGCAGTAGCAATGGTTGTTATAGGAGGTTTAAGTTTCGGTAAGCCAGTATTAGCGGGCATTAACAAAGTATTATTTGAAGGAAGATATAACGGAGTCAAAAGTGCAAAAGAAAATGGATATGAACAAAAGGTGGAAGGGGTATTTAGTAAAAGTGATGGAATAAGGTTAGAAGTAGTAGACTTAGTAGCAGATCCGACTATTATAAATATTAGATTCAAGTTAAGTGCAAAGGATGCAAATGAATTAAAAAAGTTCAAAAATCCAGAGACTGAAAATAAAAGTATAATGAATCATTTTACTATAACTGATGATAAAGGAAGAATACTTCAAACGTATGGAAAAGATGGCATAATGTCTCCACCATTAACTGATGAAGATGGAAATGAATATTGGTTGACTTCAGGTGGAGATGAAGATATAGATATAAGCAAATTAAATGAAAATGAAGTATATTTTGGATGTGTATTTACTTCATCGCAAGGTTTACTAGGAGATATAAAAGGACTTAGAATACAAACTAATATGATATCAAACTTAGAAGGAAATTGGGACTTAAAATTAGATTTTGATGATTTTATTACAAATAATGAAGAAGTAAGCTATGTAGCTAAAGATAAAAACGAAAAAGTAGAAATAATTGAAGCAAAAGGATTTGCAACTGGAATAAAGATAGATTTTACGGTTAATGAACCAATAGATGAACTTATAATTTTAAATGCAAAACTAGTAGATAAAAATGGCAAAGAATACACAACTGAAAGACCAGGATGGATGGAAAATAAAAACGGAAAAGATTATGTTTCGATGACTTTTGATGTGAGTCAATATGAAAGCTTAGATGAATTTGATTTTATAATAAATGGATTAGATGATTCAAAAGTAACGTTAGTAAAAAGTTATAAAATAAAAAAGAAGGACTAGTCCTTCTTTTTTTATTTATAAATATGATGTAAATTAAGAGTTTTTGTTAAGTCTAGTAATAATATGAAGATAAAGTTACAATAATGCTGATAATATTGATTTTTTTATTTATAGAGGCTATACTTTCATACATATCAAATTTGTAAGATATATGAAATTTATCTATAGTATTAAGTAGATTGGTTAAAATAGAATTTAGCTGTAAAAATATATAAGTAATAGAAAAGCCAACTTAATGTTAATAACTCAAAAAGATAATGGTATAATTAAATATATAAAAAATTGAGGATTTAATTTAGTAGAACAATTAAGAAGTATATTACATACATAGACGAGAAGGAGACAATGGATGAAGAAAATAGCTAGTATAATTATTTCAATTATGATAATATCAAGCGCGATAGGTCTAGTAGGTTGTGAGTCTAAAGAGAATTTGAATATTAAAGTTAATAAAGATATAAAAAGAGAAAGTAGCATTGATTTAAAAGAGTTGTCAAAGTATAAGGGAACTAAGATAGGTGACTCTACTAAGATTTCAAATATACTAGAGTATTTGCCGGGAAATACTTCAAAGGATGGTTTTAGTTTACAAACTAAAAAACAACCTTATGAAATTACTGTTAATTATAAATTAGGTAATGAATATAAAGAAAATAATATAACTAATTTACTTTATACTAACTCAGTTATATTATTATCATTAGTTGATAATCTTGATATAGTTAATATAAGGCTAGGGGAAGAACATGGTATTATATACACTTATAATAGAGGTCAAATAGAAGAAGTTATAAAAACTGATTTAAGAAAATTACCACAAGATTTGAAATTGTGGAAGGATGTATTAAGTAAGGAAAGTTATGATAATGTAGGCGAAGGGCGTTTAAAAGTAGGAAATCATACAAGTATAATAGAAACTTCAGAGACTGATAAAACAGAGATAGCTAAAACATTATTCGAAGCTCTTTTAATATATGATTATGGAAATATTAAAGTAGAATCCGGAGAATATATTAATATATTAAAAAATTATAAGATTAAAAATGTTACTTTTAAAAGTGACTTAGATAATGGAGATTTTAGAGTTAGCATGAACTATGATATACAGTCAGTTGATGGATATGTTGACTACTTTACAACTGGAAATGGAATCAAGTCTAGCGATAATTGGATTAAAGATAAGTTTGTTATAGTTGATATTGAAAAAATAGGAGAAAACCAATATAAATTAGCAGCTCAAAACACAAACTAAGTATAAATGATAAAAGGAGAGATAAATATGGCAAATATTAAATTTGATATAGAGTATGAATATGGAGTTATTTCAGAGTCATCAAAAGGGTGGAAAAAAGAACTAAATTTAGTTAGCTGGAATAATAATAAAGCTAAATATGACATAAGAGAATGGGACGAAGAACACGAGAAGATGGGCAAAGGATTAACTTTTACAGCTGAGGAATTAAAATCTCTTAAAGAAATATTAAATAGTATGGATATATAGTGGGTAATATATTAGTTACATAAAGTTTTAAATATTGTAAAAAATAAATATTATATAGCATTTATTTTTTACAATTGACACCTTATATTTATTAGGATACTATAACAAATAAATAAACTTATTTAGAGAGGTGGAGGGACTGGCCCTTTGAAACCCGGCAACCAGCATATCAAATATGCAATGGTGCTAAATCCTGCAGCATAAAGCTGATAGATAAGTATAAATTCGCTAAAAAGCTTAAGTTTATACTTAAGCTTTTTTTTATTAGAATCTAAAAAATATAATAGGGGGTATTGCATGAGTAAAAAAATAAGTGGAAATCCAGTAGCATTAGCACCGTTAGTAGTATTTATACTATTATTTGTATCAGCAGCATTAATAACTGGAGATTTTTCAAAAATGCCTATTTTGGTTGGATTTTTTATATCAGTTGGGGTAGCAATATTAATCGATAATTAAAGAGATCTAAATACAAAACTAGAGGTATTTGCTAAGGGAGCAGGAAATTCTAATGTTATGTTAATGTGTGTAATATTTTTATTAGCAGGTGCATTTGGATCAGTCACAAAATCTATGGGAGGAGTAGAATCAACAGTTAATTTTGGGCTATCAATACTGCCGCCAAACCTTTTAGTAGTAGGAATGTTTTTAGTAGCATGTTTTGTATCAACATCTATGGGAACATCAACAGGAACAGTAGTAGCTCTTGTACCTATTGCTATAGGGATTTCAGATAAAACTTCAATAGGATTAACACTTTGCTTAGGAGCTATAATCGGTGGAGCTATGTTTGGAGATAATTTATCGATGATATCGGATACAACTATAGCAGCAGCTAATACTCAAAATTGTAATATGAAAGATAAGTTTAAAACTAACTTTAAAATAGTACTTCCAGCAGCAATATTAACAACTATTATATTTATAGTTATAGGTTTGGGAAGTGGAAATATAAGTGGAGATACATCTTATTCTTTAATAAAAATAATTCCATATATTTTAGTTTTGTTACTGGCATTACTAGGTGTAAATGTTTTTGTAGTTTTAACTAGTGGAATATTAATTAGTGGGTTAATTGGAATTATAACTGGATCATTTAATATATGGGGAATATTTGAAGTAAGTTTTGAAGGTATGGTAGATATGCAAAATTTAGCTATGATATCAATAGTTATAGGAGGATTAGTGGAACTTATAAAGGTAAATGGAGGTATAGAGTGGTTACTTTCGTTCACTAAAAGTAAAATAAAAAATAAAAAAGGTGCAGAATTTGGAATAGCAGCTCTTGTTAGTTTAGCAGATATTTGTACGGCTAATAATACTATATCTATAATTATGGTAGGGCCTATTGCAAAAGAGATTTCTGAAGAATTTGATATTGATCCTAGGAAAAGTGCCAGTTTATTAGATATATTTTCTAGTGCATTTCAAGGAATAATACCATATGGAGGGCAACTATTAGTTGCCTCATCTCTTGCAGGAGTATCTCCATTTTCTATTGTACCTTATATGATTTATCCTATGCTTATGATGGTATGTGGAGTTATATCTATTATATTTACAATTTCAGGGACAGAAGATATTAAATCAGATATTATTAATAGCTAAAGAACAAATTTTTACTTTTTATGTTAAGATAAATTAAGTATGATATTTATATAAATTAAGCTAATAAACACAATAAAAATTACAATACATAAAAAGTGGAGGATAGTAAATTGGAATATATAAAAGCAAAATCTATAATTTCTAATTATATAGAAAATAATTCTTGGTTTTCTATAAATTATAATATGAATATATATAAAGGATGTCCTCATGGATGTATTTATTGTGATTCACGAAGTAGTTGTTATCAAATAATAGATTTCGATAGAGTGAGAATTAAAGAAAACTCAATAGAAATGATTAAAAAAGAATTAAAAGGCAAAAGAAAAAAAGGCGTCATAGGAACAGGAGCAATGAGTGATCCTTATAATCCATTTGAAGCAAAATATATGCTTACTAGAGAAGCCTTAAAGCTTATAAATGATTACAAATTTGGAGTATCAATTGCAACTAAAAGTAATTTAATTACAAGAGACATAGATATATTAAAAGAAATTCAAAAACATTCACCTGTTTTAGTGAAGATTACTATTACAACTTATGATGACAATCTATGCAAGCAAATTGAACCACATGTTGTTACTTCATCGAAGCGCTTTGAAGCAATAGAAAAGTTAAGCGAAAATGATATATTTACTGGAATACTATTAATGCCTATACTACCATTTATAAATGACAGTGAAGAGAATATAAAAAATATAGTAAGAAAAGCTTATGAATGTGGAGCTAAATTTATTTTTTCTTATGGAATGGGAGTAACACTTAGACAAAATCAAAGAGAATATTACTACGATAAATTAATCACTATATTTTCTAACGATACAGTAAAAAGATATATTGAAATTTATGGAGATAGATATGAGTACGAATCTATTAGATCTAAAAAAATTAAGAGATTTATTTGAATTAGAGTGTAATAAATACAATATTTTATACAAAATGGAAGATATTATAGATAGCTATAAAAATAAATATGAAGCTTGTCAACTTAACTGGTTCTAGATATTAATTAAAGAGTTGTCTTCAAATGATTTAAATCATTTGAAGACAACTCTTTTTAGATTATTTAGTTAATTATAAAGTAAATTTTGACGCTCCTGTTATTAAGTCCAAATAATAAAATTTTATTAAAGCACATAATTAGACAATGAGTAATATATATATTATTATAAGGAGGGTGTTACATGAACAGAATCGAATTAAAAGAACTTACAAAAAGTCAACTTAAAGGACATTGGAAAACTCCAGTACTATTAACATTAGCATATTTAATAGTAACAATTATAGCTAGCTTATTTCAGGAAGAAGCACAGTCATTACCAACTATTATAATAACATTTGTAGTGGTATGGGCAATTTCTGTATGGGCAACTATAGGAATACCTAACTTTTATTTGGAATTTTTGAAAAAGGATGGTAAAGCTGGATTTAAAGATGTTTTGGTACCATCTAATAAATTACTAAAAGCATTAGGGTATACTGTTATAATAGGAATAATTTCAATGATAATAGGATTCATATCTGTATTTGCATCAACTGGATTAATTGCAGCTTCAGTATTTTATGGTGATGGAATAACAATTGCAAATATAGTAGGAATAATTTTAATATGTTTAATGTATATAGCATTTATAATATTCACTTTTGCAGTAGCACAGGTACCTTATATCATAATTGAAAAAGATGATTTAGGTTTATTAGAGGCTATGAGCTTAAGTATGAAACTAATGAAAGGAAATAAATGGAAATACTTTGTTCTGCAGTTAAGCTTTTTAGGTTGGGGCATACTTTCCGTAATAACATTTGGAGTAGGATTTTTATGGTTAATTCCATATATGGCACTAGCTGAGACTAATTTCTACAAAGATTTAGCTATAGAAAATGTAACTTTAGATTAATATATATAAAAGCTATGTTATTTAACATAGCTTTTTATTTTATAAAAAATTATTGCAAAAATTTTTGTACTATTGTACTATTATATTAATACAATGAGGTGGTGAAAAAATGGAATGGGAAATAGATAATAATAAGCCAATATATATACAGTTAGTAGAACAACTAAAACTAAGTATAATATCAGGCGAATTACAAGTAGGCTCTAAACTAGACCCAGTAAGGCTTATGGCACAAGAAGCTGAAGTAAACCCAAATACTATGCAAAAAGCATTATCAGAACTTGAAAGAGAAGGATTGGTTTATAGTAAACGAACTAGTGGAAGGTTTGTAACTGATGATGAAGAAAAAATTAAAGACATGAGAGAAGAAGTAGCAAATTTAAGAATAAAAGAATTAAAAGATACTCTAGTAAAGCTTGGATATAATAATGGAGAAATTATAGACCTTGTAACAGAGAATTTAAGGGAGGGAATATAGTGAATAGTATTGTAGAATTTAAGAATGTACACAAAAGCTATGGCAAAAAAGAAGTTTTAAAAGGTATAAATTTAAACTTGAAAAAAGGAAAGATAATAGGTCTTTTAGGACCAAATGGAAATGGTAAAAGTACTATGATAAAACTTATAAATGGATTATTAACACCAAATGATGGAATAGTTTTAGTAAATGGAATGGAACCATCTGTTGAAACTAAAAAAATAGTCTCTTACCTTCCAGAAAGAACTTACCTTAATGATTGGATGAAGGTTACTGATATTATTAAATTCTTTGAAGATTTTTATGAAGACTTTGATGTTAATAAAGCCTATGATATGCTTGAAAGCTTAAATATTGATAAAAATGAAAAACTTAAGACTATGTCAAAAGGTACTAAAGAAAAAGTACAGT
Source organism: Faecalimicrobium dakarense (assembly GCF_000499525.1). Lineage (GTDB taxonomy): Bacteria > Bacillota > Clostridia > Peptostreptococcales > Peptostreptococcaceae > Faecalimicrobium > Faecalimicrobium dakarense. The sequence goes on from NZ_HG529265.1 coordinate 15,226, forward strand.
TAATATTAGTTATGTCAAGAAAGGCAAGTTTATATGTATTAGATGAACCAATTGGTGGAGTTGATCCAGCTGCAAGAAGTTATATTCTTAAAACCATTTTAGCAAATTTCTGTGAGGATAGTACTTTATTAATTGCAACTCATTTAATTAGTGAAATTGAAAATATATGTGATGAAGTAATATTTATATATGATGGAAATATAGTACTTCAAGGGGATGTAGAAAGTATTAGAGAAGAAAAAGGTAAATCTATAGATGCCTTATTTAGGGAGGAATTTAAATGTTAGGAAAATTATTAAAATATGAACTTAAAGCTTATATAAGAATATTTATTCCAATATATATAGCAATAATAGCTATGTCATTTTTAAATAGACTTTTTGGTGGAAGCGAATTATTCCAAATGCAGTTTATAATGACAACAGTATTAATAGGACTTTTTGTAGCTTTATATGTATTAAGTATAATTATAACTATACAAAGATTTAGAAAAAATCTTTTAGGAGATGAAGGTTATTTAATGTTTACTTTGCCAGTTAAGACTAGTAGTATTATAATTTCAAAATACTTAGCATCACTAATATTTACTATATTAAGTGGATTAGTAGCACTTTTATCTTTTAGTATTATATTTAATGCGGTAAGTGTTTCTGAAATAACTTCAGCTTTCAATGAAATTTGGAAGGGGTTATCAACTCAACCAGATCTTAGACGTTTAGTTTTTATTGTATCTTTAGCATTATTTCTTGCATACTCAACATTTATTTTCCAAATATATTTATCACTATCAGTAGGTCAATTACCTAAATTTAATAAACATAGAAATGTAGCAGCACTTGCAACATTTTTTATAATTAATGTAGTTGTAGGCTATGTAAGTAATTCAATAACTTCACATATGCCAATAGACTTTGATTATGAAGCAGGTATTTCTCAAGTAAGTCAACTATCAGCAAATGGATCGAATTATATGTTTATAATTAGTATGATTATAATAGGTCTTTTATTTTATGGTACAGTTTATATATTAAATAAAAAACTTAACTTAGAATAAATAAAATTATATATTAGTTTTATAGGATGGATGGTACTTTCATTACTTACTTTAGGAATAGTGTTTTTATAAAGATATAATTTCAGAGTAGCTTAAAGATATAAAGTTTAAGTGATTTTTAAATAATACTTGCAAGTTTGCAAGTATTATTTTGTTTTGGAAAAATTAGACTATTACTAAGGTAAGTGATAATATATAATATAACAGTGATATTTTATATTAAATATTTACAGGTATTAAGCTCTAGGGGGATATAATGGTGAATATATATAAAGAAGCATTAAATGACGAAAATATAATAGATAAGCTATTTGAATATAGGAGAATATTAGATCCAGTCAGGAAATGTACTTTAGAAATTTCAAAGGACGATGTAAAATATAGTGCACATAAATGTTATGAATTTTGGGAAAAGAATTCTGAATGCAGTAATTGTATTTCAATGAGAGCCTATAATGAAAATAAATCATTTACTAAAGTAGAGTACTTAAAAGATAAGATATACCTTATAATGGCAACACCTATAATAAAAAATAAAGAAAAATATATAGTTGAAGTTTTAAAAGATATAACTAATGATAATATAACAAGCTGCTTAATTAGCAAATCTATGGATAAAGCAGAAAAAGAAATTCAAAGACTTAATGATTTAGCTATAATTGATGAAGTTACAAATATTTATAATAGAAGATATATAAATGAGAAAACGCCATCAGATATAAATAATGCCATAGAAAATCAATATGACCTATCTTTAGCTATTATGGATATAGACGATTTTAAAACTATAAATGATACATATGGACATATGTGTGGAGATTATATATTAGAAGCTATATCAGATATTATTAAGAGAAATATTAACTTATATGGATGGGCAGGAAGATATGGTGGAGATGAGTTTGTCATAGTAATGAATAAAATTTCAAAATTAGATTGTTATGATATTATTGAAAAAATAAGAAAAGATATAGAGGCTGCTATATTTATTTACGAGGGCAAAAATATAAATATAACTTGTAGCTTTGGTATTTCTAGTATAGATAAATGCATAAATAATTTTAATAATATAATAAAAGATGCAGATTTTAAATTAATAAATGGTAAAAATGGTAAAAAAAATATAGTGATAATGTAAAAAGTATGGCTTAGATTAAATTAACTAAGCCACTTTTTTTATTTTATAATCTTAATATCTATATAATATTTATAATTTCTATTTGGAAACTCTTAATATTTAACAATAAATAAAAATATTGGAAAATAGATGACAAAATATTACATATAATGATGAAATATGTGGTTATTACTCATGAAATGTTGAAAAAAATAGTTTTACTCGAGTATACTTATGGTATACAAAAAAACAAGACTGTATTTATAAAATTATCGATAAATTTAAATCAGTTAAAATAGTTTTGAAATTATTTAGGAAAGGAGGACGATTATGATAGTCAATAGAAGGGAGCTTAAATATCCTATAGGTGAAATGGACTATTACAAAGTTAATGAATTATTTAAAAAAGTTTTAACTCCAGATAAAAATAATAAAGAATATGGATATAGAATTAGAAGTTTATACTTTGATAGTATAAATAATTGTGATTATTTTTCCAAAATGGATGGAGAAGAAATAAGGAAAAAAATAAGATTAAGAATATATGATATAAATACAGATACTGTAAAGCTAGAGATAAAAAGAAAACTAAATATAAGTCAAATTAAAGAAACAACAACAATAAGTAGAGACGACGCTATAAAACTTATAGACAAAGATTACAGTGTACTTTTAAAGTATGATAATCAAACGGCTCATTCAGCATACAATATTATGACAGTAGAACAATATCAGCCTGTAGTCCTAGTTGATTATAATAGAAGAGCGTATATACACAATGAAAACAATATAAGAGTTACTTTAGATAGCGATATTAGGTCTAATGAATTTGACTTTAACATGTTTAGTGAAGATGTAATAATGACACCGGTAGTAGATTATTACAATGCACTTTTAGAAGTTAAGTTCGATGGAGAGTTATTTTGTTGGATATCACAAGCATTAACTGATCTGGATACAACAAATCAATCTCTTAGCAAGTACTGTACTTCAAGGAGATTTTTTGGAAATTATATGCTATAAAGGAGGCAAAAATGAAGGAAACATTATATAAATATTTAACTGCACCAAGTGGAACAATAACAGCATTTGATGCAATAGAAATGATGAGTATAGCATTAATACTATCAATGGTAGTATTTTGGACATACAAAATAACTTTTAGTGGAGTAATGTATAACCGTAAATTCAATGTATCATTAGTAATGTTAACTTTAGTTACTACAATGGTAATGATTGTTATAGGTAGTGATATAGCATTATCACTAGGTATGGTAGGTGCATTATCTATAGTTCGTTTTAGAACAGCTATAAAAGATCCAAGGGATACTGCGTATATCTTTTGGTGTATAGGTGTAGGTTTAAGTGTTGGTAGTGGAAACTATATGATAGCATCTGTAGGATCTTTATTCTTATTTGGAGTTTTAGCTATGTTTAGTTTCAGTGGATTTGGTAAAGAAGAAAGATATATACTTATTATAAGAGGTAATAGAGAAAGAGAAGAAGACATAATGAGATGTGTTTTTAAAGCTTTTAAGGGAAGTCAGTTAAGAGCTAAAAACTCTGTTGGAAATAATATGGAAATAATATATCAAATAAAAATAAAAAACAATGAAGATAAAAATATAATAGATGAACTGTATAAAATAGAAGGTGTAAGTACTGTAAATATAGTTGCTCAAAATGGAGAAACAATAGGTTAGGTGATAAATTATGAAAAAAGACATATTTAGGTCATTTATGGCACTGAGTTTTGTTTTTATAGCAATATTTAGTTCAGCCTATCTAAATAATATAAAGGAAAAATCACGAGAAGAAGCTAAAAAAATTCAAAATAAAAATCTTAATGAAACCTATGAAAGTAATCTAGAAAGTTCAGATTTCAACTTACCAATAGTTATAATAGATACAAACGGTAAATTAGTTCCTAGAGAAGAAAAAATCCCTGTAAATATACAAGTATATGATAATAAAGATAAGTCAAATAAGTTATCACATGACCCTAATATTGTAAGTAAAGCAAGTATAAAGATAAGGGGAAATAGTACGAGTAAGTATCCTAAAAAGCAATATAGTATTGAACTTTTAACCAATAAAGGAAAAGAAAATGAAAAGAAAATGCTTGGTATGGCAAAGAGTTCTGACTGGGTATTAAATGGTCCATTTGCAGATAAATCACTTATGAGAAATTATATAGCATTAAAAACATCTAGAAATATAATGGAATATGCACCAGATGTTAGATTTTGCGAAGTATTTTTAATTGATGATAATAGTACAGAAATAAAAGAAAACCTATAAAGGTGTTTACGTTATGATTGAAAAAATAAAAAGAGGTGATAAGAGAGTAGATATAACTAAGTCTTTAAAAAATCTTGATGAAACTAGTTTTATACTTGCAAAAGATAGACAAAAAGAAGGAGATATTAAGCTAAGAAGTTATGGTAAAGAAACATATCTTTACCACTATGGTATTAATGTAGTATATCCTAAAAATAGTCTTACACCAGAAAAACACGAATATATAGAAAAGCATATTAGTGAGTTTGAAAGAGTTTTATATTCCGATAAATTTAATGACCCAGTATTAGGGTATAACAAGTATATAGATGTAGATTCTTTTGTAGATTATTATATAATAAATGAATTTTTCAAAAATACGGATGCAGGATTATTAAGTACTTATATATACAAAGATTATGAAGAAAAAATAAAAGCAGGACCAGTATGGGATTTTAATAAATCATTAGGAAATCACAATAATGAGATTGGTAAACCTTATGATTATACAGCCTTTTTTATGAATCAAAGACCTTGGTTTGATAGGTTAATGGAAGATGTTAATTTTGCAGATAAAGTAGTAGATAGATACAAGTTACTTAGAAAAACATACCTTAGTGATGAATATTTACTTAACCTAATAGATGAAACGGTAAAATCATTAGGTAATGCAAGTAAGAGGAACTTTTATAAATGGCCAATGTATATGTCTAATCAAGCTGAAGTTTTTGAAGAAAATGGAGATGTATCAGGAGAATATTCAGCTGATATAGGTAAATACGAAGAGTTTTTAAAAAAGAATTATCATTTACTAAAGGATACTACAGGTAAAGCTACTTCTTATGATGAAGAGATTAGCTTGATGAAAAACTTTATAGTTAAAAGAGGCAAATGGATGGACGAAAATATAGATAGTCTTAGCAAATGGGCAAATTAGTAGGAGTGATAATATGTGAAACGATTTTTAATAATTAGTACGATAATATTTATATTAATAGCAAACTTCATAGATGATATAGCTACAAATAGAATGGCAGGAATGGATGATACTTATTTTACAAAAACAAAGGGTGAAGATATATATATAGCTAAAGATAATAAGTGGGAAAAGTTTAACATAGTTGGAGTTAACTTAGACCCAGCTAAGCCAGGGGTTTTCCAAAGTGAAAATACTGTAAAAGAAGAAGAGTATCTTAGATGGATACAATATATATATGATATGGGAGCAAACTGTATAAAAGTTTCAAACCTTATGAGCCAACACTTTTACAACGCACTAGAAAAGTTTAATAAAGATAAAGAAAATCCGATTTACTTGGTTCAAGGAATATATTTTGATGAAACCTATTTAAAAGATGGATATGACCCTCAAGGTAATAAATTGAAAGAAGTTTTTAAAACTAATATAAAGCTTATAATAGATTCAGTTCATGGAAATCCATATAATTTTGATAAGCCTGACATAGTTCAATTTTATAATACTGATATTTCTAAATATATAATTGGATACACTCTAGGTATAGAATTTGCAAAGCATGATCTTATATATACTGAGATTATGAATGAAAAAAAATCTTATAGTGGAAAGTTTTTATACACAGATGATAAAGCATCATCATTTGAATCATATATGGCACAAATGGGAGACTATTTAGCAGGTTATGAATTAGAGATGTATAAAAAACAAAGTCTTATAAGCTTTGTAGGGTCTTCATCTTATCATATAGTAAGTAGTAGAGAAAATCCAAAAGAGGATAGCATATTATTAAAGGATAAGGAAGTAGATGATCTAAAAAACTATCTAAATCCTGAAAATATAAAAGCAAAGAAAAAGTTAAAAACTGGCGTATTTGCAACATATAATATATATCCATCATACTCTGAAGTTAAGGAATATCAAAATAATATGGATTATTATTTTAAAAAGATAAAAGAATACCATAAAATACCAGTTGTAATTGGAGAGTTTGGAATACCTTCAGCTAGAGTGGCAGGTGACTTTAATATGGAAAACTCTTCAAAAGGATATATAAATGAAAAAGAACAAGGGCAAGCACTAGCAGAGGTTTATAAATCTATAAAGAGGTCTAATTGTGCAGGAAGCTTTATATTTGAATTTCAAGATAGCTGGCATAATTCATCATGGAATACTAAAGAAAGCAAAATTTTAGATAGGTCAGCTTACTGGAGTGATGTTCAAACATATAGCCAAAACTTTGGACTTATGGCGTTTGACCCAGGTAAAAAAGAAAGTATAAGTTATCCAGATAATGCTATAAGTGAATGGAAGGAAGAAGATATTTTAAACAAAAATAATAATATAAGCATATCAATGAAAAATGATGAAAAATATTTATACTTAATGTTAAAATTTTCGAATAATCTAGATCTTAATAAACAAGATTTATATATAGATTTAGATACAACACCAAAATCAGGTTCAAGTAAAAGTTCTCAACTAAATTTAGAATTTGATAGACCATCGGATTTTATAGTTAATATAAATGATAGAGATAATTCTAAAATATTAGTTCATGAGTATTATAATAGATTTAATTTCTATGAAAATGAAAAGAATAATCAAATAAGGCCTGATTTAATAAAACATACACCAGATATGGATGAATTTTCTCCAATATTTATAGAAACAAGACCTAAAATGTATGTAGAATCATTAGGAGGATTTGCAGATAAATTAGTTTATGAAACTGGTAAATTAGTGTACGGAAATGCTAATCCAAAAGATAAAGATTTTAACTCAGTATCTGATTTTTATATAGGAGAAAATTATATAGAGTTAAGAATCCCATGGGGGCTTTTAAACTTTATGGACCCTTCAACAAAACAAATACAAAATGACTTTTATGAAGAATTTAAAACAAAGCCATTAATGATAAATAATATAAATGTAGGGGTAACTGTAAAGGAAGGAAATAAAACAGATAGACTGCATAGTACTGCTTATGATTTGGATAGTTGGATCATGCCAACATACCATGAAAGACTAAAAGAATCATATTATATAATTAAGAATGAATTAATAAATAATCAAAGAGGAAAATAATATGAAAAGTATTGCTAATATATATATAATACTAAGTTTTTTTGTATATATAATTTCATGTTCAATTATTTATATGATAGTAAAAGATATGCTTAACATGCGATTTAATAAAAAAGTAGATAAATTAGAAAATACTTTTGGAAAAGAAGTTTTAAGACAACTAAATAATGTCAAATCAAATAAAGAGTTATCTAAAATAGATATAAAATACATCAAAGAAAATCTAAACAAAAGACCTTATGTAAAAGTTTTTAATAATCATATATTTAAATTTAATGAAAATGAAAAAAATCATAAATTTACTAAAATATATATGTTAAACTTTGAAGATGTAATATTAGGACATATAAAAAAATGTAAAAGAAAAGATGATACAATAAAAAGTTATTGTGCAGTATTATTAGGTGAATATAAATTAAATAATTTTGAAGTTAATAACTTTTTATTTAATTGTATTAACACAAAATCTATTTACTTAAGAGTATCATCATTAAAGGCTATATCTAAAATAGGTAATCTTAATAATTTTATAGAGGCTTTAGTATATATATCAGATGAAGACAAGTATATAAATAATAAGATTTTAATTGATATATTAGGACAATTTGGTGGAAATAAGAGTCTATTAAATAGACAACTTATAAATAAGTTTAGTTTATTTAATGAAAATATAAAAAAGACAATTGTAGAACACTTTAAAAATGACAAGATTGTATTAGTTAAAGATAATATGTTAGATATTCTAAAAAACGAAAGCAGTGATAAAGAAGTAAGAATAAGTGTGATAAAATACTTTTCAATTGTAAAATGTGAAAGTGCTAAAAATGAAGTTATAGAGATATTAAAGAAATATGACTGGGAGTATAGAGCAATTTGTGCATCTGCTTTAGGAAATTATAAAGATGAAGAAAGTATAGATGCTTTACTTATAAGTATAGGAGATAAAAACTGGCACGTAAGATATAATTCAGCAATATCTTTATTAAGATTCGAAGAAGATTATATAATAGATAGGGTACTTAAAAAGAATGATAAGTATTCAAGAGATATACTTTTTTATGCAATGTTTATGAAAAATAAAATACCTTATGAAGAGTGCTTAGAAATGTCAAGAAAGATAGAGGAAGACACTGATGTTAAAGTTAGTTATTGATTATTTAAATATATTTTTTATGTACTATATATTAATATATGCAGGGGTATTTTTCATATCTACAATATTTTCAGTTTTAGAGTTAAACGAAGATAAACGAAAAAGAAAGTATCTAAATGCATTATCAATAAAAAGTGAGGATAACTATATACCAATATCTATACTAGTACCTGCATATAATGAAGAACAAACAGTTCTAGATTGCATAGATTCATTACTATATTTAGATTATCCAGAGTATGAAATAATAGTTATAGATGATGGTTCAAAAGATAGTACCTCTGAAATAATAATAAATAAATTTAATCTAAAGAAGATAGCAAGACCAATTAGAAGAGTAGTGAACTGTAAAAAAGAAGAATTTATATATGAAGAAACTATTAAAGATAATATAAAGTTAACACTTGTTAGAAAAGAAAATGGAGGTAAAGCAGATGCACTTAATATGGGTATAAACGTATCTAGATATCCATTATTTGTATCCCTTGATGCAGACTCTATACTCCAAAGAGATTCACTAAGTAATATAGCTATACCTTTTATGGAGGATGATACAACTGTTGCAGTTGGAGGAAATATAAAAGTTTCTAATCAGGTTGTTTTAGACAAAGGTGAGGTTGTAAAAGTACTATCACCTAAAAGGTTGCTTGTAATATTTCAAACAATAGAATATTATAGAGTATTTCTAACAACGAGAGTTTGGTTTAATAGTTTTAATGGGAACTTAATAATATCAGGAGCATTTGGACTATTTAAAAAAAGTGCTGCTATAAATATTGGAGGGTATGATACAAAAACTATAGGAGAAGATATGGACCTTGTTGTTAAACTTCATTCTTTTTATAGGAAAAATCATCTTCCATATAATATAAAATATGCTCATAAGGCAATTTGTTGGTCTCAAGTGCCAGAGAAATTTAAAGATTTAAAAAATCAAAGAAGACGTTGGCATATAGGTCTTATTACAAGCTTATTAAATCATAGATATATACTTTTAAATCCTAAATATGGAACGGTAGGAGTATTCTCATTTTTGTATTTTGTAGTATATGAATTATTTTCTTGCATAATAGATATATTTGGATTAGTTATAATTTTAATATCCTATTTTTCAGGACTATTAAATATAGAATTTTTATTTACATTTTTATTTGTTTATATATTATATGGAACTATAATATCTATAACATCTATAATTCTTGAAAATTATATATTTAAGCATATATCAAGTGGTTTTACATTATTAAAGCTTATGGTATTTTCAGTATTTGAAAGCTTTGGATATAGGCAAATCTGTTCATGGTATAGACTAACAGGATTTATAGGATATAGAAAAAGAAAGAACCAATGGAATAAGATAAGCAGGAAAAAACAAAATAAAATTTACGATATTAAGGATATAGAATATAAAGAAAAAACTTTGGATTAATTAAAGAAAATAATGTTAAATAATTTAATACAAAGCAGTTATAGATATATTCAAATAAATGTTTTCCACTAATAAAAAGAATTACTTATATTAATATAGGTAATTTTTTTTATAAAAAAAATAAGAAAATATAAATAAAATTAACAAAAACGTCGAATTTTCTGCTAATATAAAATAGTGAAAAAAGTAAGGAACAGAACTATTATTTTGAGGAGGAATAGACAGTGAAGATATTCATAAGTCTTATCGGAGGCTTAGGACTTTTCTTATATGGAATGAACATAATGGGAGAAGGACTGCAAAAATCAACAGGGCCTAAATTAGAAAAAGCCATAGGACTTCTAACTAGTAATGTAGTAATGGGAGTTTTAGTTGGTGCGGTTGTTACAGGTATTATACAAAGTAGTGGAGCTACTACTGTAATGGTAGTCGGATTTGTAAATGCAGGTATAATGAGTTTATATCAAGCTATAGGAGTTATAATGGGTGCAAATATTGGTACAACAGTAACTGCACAGTTAGTATCATTTGATGCAAGCATAATATCATCAATAGCTCTTGGAGTAGGTATTATATTATATATGATAGGTTCTAAATCAAAGCCAAAACTTAAAAATATATCTGAAATATTAATAGGATTTGCTATATTATTTATAGGTATGGAATTTATGAAGGATGCTCTTGCACCTTTATCTCAATATGAAGGATTTAGAAATTTATTAGAAGGACTTGCAGACCATCAATTTTTAGCACTATTAGCAGGTTTTGCACTTACAACTTGTTTACAGAGTTCAAGTGCATCAATGGGTATATTAATAGCCCTAGCATCACAAGGTCTAATGCCATTAGCTGGAGCATTACCAATACTATATGGTGATAATATAGGTAGTTGTACAACTTCTTTAATATCAAGTATAGGAACTAACAAAAATGCAAAAAGAGCTGCAGTTATGCATCTAACATTTAATGTAATAGGAACTCTTTTATTTATGTTAATTTTAAATAAACCTATAAGCATGATAGTTCAAAATTTAGATCCATCAGATGTATCAAGACAAATAGCAAACTCACATACATTATTTAATATAATTAATGTTTTAATATTATTACCATTTTCTAAGTACATAGTTAAATTAGTTATGAAGCTTATACCAGATAATGGAGATGAAGAATACGATGAAAAAACAACAAAGTATTTAGATGAAAGAATGTTAGAAACTCCATCTATAGCACTTGGAAATATAGTAAAAGAAACATTAAGAATGGGAAATAAAGCAAAAGGAACATTAGAATCCTCAATAAAAGCTGTAATAGAAAGTTCTGAAGAAGATGTGAAAAAAACATTTGAAAAAGAAAGTATCGTAAACCAATTACAAAAGAAAGTTATAGATTATTTAGTAAAACTATCTACAAAATCATTAGATGATCAGTTAATAGTTCAAGTAGATTTTCTATTTAATACAGTAAATGATATAGAAAGAGTTAGTGACCATTCTGAAAATATAGCAGAATTAGCACAAGATCTTATAAATTCAAACTCATCTTTATCAAAAGAAGCTAAAGATGAGATAGTATGTATTTATGATAAAGTTTTAAAAGTATACACATTAGCACTTCAATCTATGAAAGAATATGATAAAGTGTTAGCACATAAAGTATTAGAATTAGAAGAGGAAGTAGACTACATGGAAAAATCTTTTAGATCAAGTCATAGAAGTAGATTAAAGAAAAATTTATGTAGTATAGACTCTGGTATAGCATATATAGAGTTATTAAGTAACTTAGAAAGAATATCAGACCACTCAAAAAATATTGCAACAAGAGTTATACAAGGAAACTAAGAAGTAATCAAACACTATTTATATTAATATAAGTAGTGTTTTTATTTTGAATTTATCTTTTGTATAATGTCAGTGGTTATGTTAATAATTATAGCTATATCTTAATATAACTTAAAACATATTTGTAAATACTTAGTATTTGGGTATATAATGTTTATATTATGAAATAGAAAGAAGGTTTTGAATATGGAAGAAATATACAGATTAATAGAAGAAAAAATAAAAGAAGCAGGTCATGAAGGTAATGTAAGTGGAAAAGATATTTACGATGAAATATGTGATCAAATAGAAGAAGCAGAAAATGGAAGCTATATATTTATGTCAAAGAAAGATGATGATGTTTTCTTTGAATATAAAATAGATGTTATGGATGATAACTTTAATTTATCTTATATTGATATAAACACACCACAAGGAAAAATACATGTAGATTTTGATAACTAGAAAATAAAGAAAGGTATAGCTTATATAAGC
>NZ_HG529266.1 GCF_000499525.1 Faecalimicrobium dakarense
TCAGACATTTTTAGTAGATCATAATTTTTTAAAGCCTTATTAACTATAACTATAAACCATACTAAAGATATTCCTAAAATAGCATGACCAAGTCCTGCTATGTGACTAAGTCCAGCAAAATCAGAGCTATTAACTTCGAGTATTCCTCTAAATGTTAGTGTGGAAAGTAAGTATATAAGTCCGATATTGTAAGTTATAAGCCATGCTTTAAAATTTTTGATTTTAGAGATTTCAAAGTTTTTCTCAAGTAATAAGACTAATATAAAGAATACAAATCCTAGTACTAGAGCATGAGCGTGAAGTAACCCTAAAGTTGTCGGATCTGTAAAATTACTTAGTTTAGTAAACTCCCTGTAAAACACCCCTAATATTAATCCTAGTACTAAGTAAAATGTTGATAGTTTAAAATATTTTTGCATAATTTACCCCCGTAATAATTTATATTTTAATTTATACACAAATTATTAGGGGGTTAAACAATATTTATACTTTTCTACTAAATCCTTCTCCGAGTACTTCATGAGCATTATTTATAATAATAAATGCCATAGGGTCAATTTCATTAACGAGTTTTTTTAGGATAACTTCCTCACGTCTAGAAACCACAACCAATAAAACATCTTTTTTCTTGTTAGAATATCCACCACGACCCTCTAAAAAAGTGATTCCTCTTCCTAAGTTATCCATAATAGAGTCGCCAATTACCTTAGGTTTTTCAGTAACTATAATAAAAGATTTTGAAAAATCAAAGCCTTCAACTATAGCATCAGATATTTTAACTGAAATATATAAAGATATTGTAGCATATAGGGCAGTCTCAATATTTCTAGAAACAATACCAGCCAAAAGAATTACTATACCATCGATTATAAACATAAATACTGAAATAGTAATAGATGGGAATATCTTATTTAAAATAAGGCAAGCAAGTTCAGTACCTCCAGTTGATGCATCTATTCTAAATAACATTCCAAGACTTATACCAACCACAATTCCACCTGCAATAGCAGATAATAAAACATCATCAGTTTTAAAAGAAGTAGTTAGAGGTTGTGTAAGTCCAAGAAAGAAAGTAAGTAAAAGGATTCCGAATAAAGTTTTTATTGCATCAGATTTTCCAAGAATTTTGACACCAAATATAAATAAAGGTATATTAAACACTAAATTTATAAGCCATAAAGGAGTATTAAAAAGACTTTTAAGTACAATAGCAAGACCAGTAAGTCCGCCAGATGCTATTGTGTATGGCTCTAAAAACATATTAAGTCCAACGGACATTATAAAGCACCCTAGTGATAGTATTATTATTTCAAAAGTGTATGAAAAAAAATTATTTTTCATAACAACCTCCACCCCCTTTAAGTATTAAATTTGTATTTTAAAGTACTCGCTAAATTTAAAGATATTACATATCTAAGAACTAAGATGATTTAAAAACTAAGACGATATGGATGTAAGAAATGAAGTTACTAGATAATACTAGACATTTTCAAAGCTAAATTATCATTTTTTTCATTGTCTCTTATAAAAACTATAGTTTTATTTTGATTGGGAGTTAGTTCAATAACTTCATTAGAATCTACAGATTTGACTTTAAATGATTTTACATCACCTCTAGGAATTTTTTCAACAGATATAACTTCGGGCAATCCACCCCAAGCACAGTAACCTATGGTTTCTATATATAAATTTCTATCAGTTAGAGTTAATCTAAAATCGTTTGTTACAGAACCTGCAACTCCTCCTGCAAATAAGTTTGCTATAAAACTTATTGCTACCTCGGAATTTTTTACAGCTTTGTAACAGTTAATAGAGCACAAAATATTTTCATTATTAAAATTATTTGTTTCCATTAAAACACCTCCAACAATAAATAACACACTATAATATAATGAGCTATTATAATTTACTAATTATATTTTAATACATTTAACTAACTAATGATACCTGTTTCACTTTCTATATTAATAATATATTGACATTAATAAATAAATTAAAGAATTATTAGTTCATATTTTTTTTACTTAGCCATATAAAATTAATAAAGGTTAATTTTATATGGAGGAGATATGTGTACTCTAGATACTAAAATAAAAGAAATGAAAGAGTATTTAAAAGATAAAGACATAAATAAAATAAAAAAGCTTAAATTAAACACAAAATATGATAATTTAAACTTAGAAGACGCAAGTTTATTAAATGAATATGAATACTATATAAGATTACTTAAAAAGTTAAAAAGGTATATAAAACTAAATGAAGATAAGCACTTAATACTAGATATAGAAGAAGACAAAAATAAATTTATAGTAGGAATATTAAGTACTATAAATTTTAATGCAAAGGATATAGGAATACCAATAGATATAATGTTATTAACAGGAACTGTAAACAAATCTTACATGGATTGTATAAGTTATAAAATAGATAGTTATGCAATGTTATATATATATAATTTTAGATCAAGAATAAGTAATGAAGGGTATGGAAGTATGCTTCTTATGAAGTTAGATTATAGAATAAAAGAGATAAATAAAGTTTTAAATAAGTATAATTTAAAAGAAATAAAATCAGTAGAAGGTTTAGTAGTAGCTGATAAAAACATAATAAATGATAATGACTTAATAAGTTTGTATAAAAGATATGGATTTGAGGTAGATAAAAATAATAGAATGCGTAAAAGTATAAAA
>NZ_HG529267.1 GCF_000499525.1 Faecalimicrobium dakarense
TTATATATATGGTTTTTATTTTTATTAAATCTTACCAAGTATAAAATTACTATAAATGGGTATTTATTTTACATAGATTTAAATTTTAATTTATAAAAGTACTATAATAGATAAGTAGAATAATTTATAAAAGGAGGTTTCATATGAATATATTAGATAATCATATTCATACACATTTTTCAAGTGATGCAAAAGACAATATGGAAGATGTTATAAAAAGAGCTATAAATATAGGTGTTAAGTATTTAACATTTACAGACCATTTAGAGTATCGTGATACTAAATTCAGCTTGGATTGCAATGAATATGTTAAGCAAATACAAGAGTATAAAGAAAAATACAAAAAAGATATAGATCTACTAATAGGAATAGAGGTTGGATATCAAAGCTATATAAAAGATAAGATAGAGGATGTCCTAAGTTCAAATCCTTTTGACTTCGTGTTATGTTCAACTCACAGAGTAGATAAGCAAAGACTAGTTCAATCTGAGTTTTTTAAAGGGTTAGGTAAAGAAGAAGCTTATACAAAATATTTTGAAAGTATAATAAAAACTACTAAAGAATTTAATAACTATGACACATATGGACACCTAGACTATATAGTTAGATATGGAAAATATGAAGATAATAAAATAATTTATAATGATTATAAAGATGTAATAGATAGATTGCTAAAAAGTATAATTGACTCAGGAAAAGGAATAGAAGTGAATTCATCTGGATATCGATATAATTTAGATGCAACACATCCTAAAATTGATATATTAAAAAGATATAAAGAACTAGGTGGAGAAATAATTACACTAGGATCTGATTCTCATAGAGCAATTGATGTGTGTAGGGATTTTGATAAGTCTTATTCTATCTTAGAGTCTTTAGGGTTTAAACATATATGTTTATATAGAGGGAGAAAGGCTCAATTTTTAACTCTTAATAAAGATATTATATACAGCTTATAAATCGTTGTACTAAATTACAAATAAAGTAAAATCGTATAAATATAAGTGAGTATTTAAAAAAACATATACTTTTGTGAAGAATTTGTTAGCTAAGGTATATGGTCTATTTTTATTAAAAATTTGATATTATATTTATATAAAATTTAGTTGAAATATTTATGCATACATATAAGGTAAAGCTTTATAATATAACTAATAAAAAGATAAGGAGATTATTATGAATATACTTATAACAAACGACGATGGAATAAGAGCAGACGGAATAATAGAACTAGCTAAGGAAATATCAAATATAGCAAATGTTTATGTAGTAGCACCAGAAAGTCAAAAAAGTGCAACAGGACATGCTATAACAATACATAACCCAATAATGGTAAATGATGAATTTATAGATGAAAATATAAAGGCATACTCAATATCTGGAACTCCAGCTGATTGTGTTAAAGTTGGAATAGAAGCTTTATTTAAAGATGTTAATATAGATTTAGTATTAAGTGGAATAAATAATGGACCAAACTTAGGAACTGATGTAGTATACTCAGGAACAGCATCAGCAGCAATTGAAGGACTTATTCAAAATAAACCGTCAATTGCTGTATCTTATGATGATTTTAATATCGATAAAGAAGTTTATAGAAAGTCAGCTAAATATGTGGTGAATCTAATAAACACGATGAAAGATAAGTTAGAACTTTTAGATGACTGTATACTAAATGTAAATATACCAAAGACTGAAGTAAAAGGATTTAAGATAACTAAATTAGGTGAGAGAAAATATGATAATGTGATGGACGAAAGGGTAAGTCCATATGGTAAAAGATATGTATGGATAGGTGGAGATATTAAGGATCTAAATCAAGAAGAAGATAGTGATATAACTGCTGTTGAAAACGGATATATATCTATTACACCTGTAAATATAGAAATGACTAATTTAGGTATGGTTAACAGGTTAAAGGAAATAGATATAAATTTATAAGAGACTATAAAATATTACCATAATATATTTTCATGATATATAATATATCTTAAGATTAATATAAAAATAATTTTATCAAATAGGGGAGAGACAAAATGAAATATATTAAAATTGCAAATACAGATATGTCTCTGGGGTGTTTCTAGATAATGAAAAATATCCTGAATTAAATAAAAAAATTAATGAAATTGCAAAAAAATATAATGTTACAAATAGTGCAATAGTAATAGCTTGGATTCTTAGACATCCAGCTAAAATGCAACCAATAGTAGGAACTACAAATTTAGAGAGATTAAAAGAGATATGTAAGGCTTCAGATGTAACTCTTACAAGATATGAATGGTATGATATATTTAAAGCTGCAGGTAATGTTTTACCATAAGCTTAATAATTCTTAAGATAAACGCCATATGCCTTACCGAACGATTCGTTGGGTGGGCGTATGGCTTATTTTTATTTTACAAAAAATATATAAATTTAAAGATAATATTATTGATAAAGGTGATGTTAGAGTTATTGACAACGTTTCGGAATATGTTATTATTATAACTATATTAATTAATAAATATAGTTATAATAGGAATTTATGTAATAATTATAAAAACACTAGTTTTATATATAAATTATTAATTCGGGAGGAAAAATGGTTAAATTAAAGGATATCGCTCAATATACTGGTTTTTCTGTAACGCAAGTATCACGAGCTATAAATAATCACAGTGATGTAAGTGAAGAGACTAAAAAGATAATTATGAAAGCTGTAGATGAACTAGGGTATGTTCCAAATTTAGCAGCAAAAAAACTTGCAAGTAAAACAGATAATTCAATAGCATTAATAGTAGTTGGATTTTGAAAAGCAAAGTAGTAGTAATGATATGTTAATAGGGATTATGAGTGGAGTTTTTAATTGTGCAACAGAAAATGATTTAGAAGTGGTTTTATACTTATATTCAGAAAGTATGATGAAGAAAAAAGTTATTTACAATTTTGCCGTGAAAGAGGGGTTAGCGGTGCTATACTTTGTGGTATAAAAAGAGATGATCCTAACTTAAAGGAATTAATGAAGTCAGATTTTCCAATGGTTCTTATAGATATACCATACTTAACTGATAATGTTGGTTCGGTAGTTGTAGACAATGAAAAGTACTCATATTTAGCAGTTAAAAGCTTAATAGAAAGTGGCAGAAAAAAGATAGGTCTAATAAATGGTAATGAAGGTGCCTACGTATCTATGGAGAGAAAAAGTGGATATATATGTGCACTTAATGATTTTAAATTCGATATAGATGAATCTATTATAAAAAATGGAGATTTCTCAGCTGATATAGCAAAAGATTGTGCAATAGAACTTATAAATAAAGGGGTAGATGCTATATTTTGTGCAAGTGATTTAATGGCTATGGGGGCCGTTGCTGCAGCAAAAGAGAATAATATTAATATACCAAAGGAACTTTCTATATTTGGGTTTGATGGTATAAATATGGTTGATTACATAACACCAACACTATCTACAGTAAAACAAAATAGTTATGATAAGGGATATAAGGCATCGGGGCTGCTTATAGACTATTTAAACAAAAATATACCTATGAGAATATTAAAATCAGAATGTGAAATATATGAACAAGAATCTACTTTAAAGAAAAAATAATTATTATTTTTTCTTTTTTTATTTACAAATCCGAAACGTTTCGGTAATATATAAATATAAGTTGATGAAAACAATATCATCCTACTTAAAAAATAATTATAAAATAAATTAAAATTCAAATAAAATAAAGTTAAGGGAGAGTAAATATGAGCTTAATGAAATATGATTTAGGTCATGGACAAGAAAAAAATTGGATAGTTTCAGAAAACGATTTCAATTCTTTATTCCTAGGTAAGGGTGAATCTATAATGTGTCTAGGTAATGGATACTTAGGACTAAGATCTGCAACAGAGGAAAAGTATGTTGGTGAAACAAGAGATATGCTAATAGCAGGAACTTTTAATAAGTTTGATGGTGAAGTTACAGAACTTCCAAATGCTGCTGACTTAACTGAAATAACAATATTTATAAATGGAGAAAGATTTAGTTTACTTCAAGGTGAAATCAAAAATTACTCAAGAAACTTAAATTTAAAAACTGGAGAATTAAATAGAAACTTTATATGGTCAAATAAAGACTTTGGAAAAATAAAGTTCGAATTTAAAAGATTTGTATCGCTTAAAAATCTTCACTTAATAGGACAAAAGGTTAGTATAACACCTCTTGAAAAAAATATAGAAGTTAAAATACAATCGGGAATAAACGGTCAAGTATCAAACACAGGAGCTCAACACTTTACAGAAGGTGAAAAAAGAGTTTATGACTCAAAATATATACAATACACTCAAAGGACTACAGAGTCTAATATAGATTTTGTTTCAAATACAGTTCATAAATTTGAAATAAACAAAGAAGAAGTATCACCAAGCAGCTTAATAGTAATGGATAGAAGAAAGGTTTACTATAACTACGATTTATCGGTAAAAGAAAATGAAACATTAGTAATAGAAAAAATATCTAATGTATTTACTTCAAGAGATAAAGAGTGCGAAAAATTATCTTATGAAGAGTTAAAAGAGTTCTCTCTAGAAAATATAAAGAAAGAATACACTATAGGATATGAAGAACTTCAATCTGAATCGGCAAAGGCTTGGGAAGATAAAATATGGTCTAAGTGTAGTATAAAAATAGATTCACAAAATGACTATGAACAATTAGCTATAAGATTTGCTCAATACCACTTAGTTGTTATGACACCAGCACATGATAACAGAATGAACATAGGAGCTAAAGGTTTATCAGGAGAAGGATACAAAGGTCATACTTTCTGGGATACAGAAATATTCATGTTACCATACTTTATA
This sequence comes from Faecalimicrobium dakarense, assembly GCF_000499525.1. Classification (GTDB taxonomy): domain Bacteria; phylum Bacillota; class Clostridia; order Peptostreptococcales; family Peptostreptococcaceae; genus Faecalimicrobium; species Faecalimicrobium dakarense. The sequence continues at coordinate 4,834 of NZ_HG529267.1, forward strand.
TACACAGACCCTAAAGTTGCTAAATCACTTTTAGAATATAGATACTTAACTTTAGCTGGAGCTAGAAAGAAAGCTAAGGAAAATGGATACGAAGGAGCTCAATTCCCTTGGGAGTCGGCATGGCTTGAAGATGGTGAAGTTACACCAGAGTGGGGTTCAGCTGATGTTATAACTGGAAAAGCTGAAAAGATATGGACTGGATTTATAGAAATACACGTAACAAGTGACGTTGTATATGGAACGTGGCATTACTATAAAGCAAGTAATGACCAAGAGTTTATGGATAACTGTGGATACGAAATAATATTTGACTGTGCAACATTCTGGCAATCAAGACTTGAATGGAACGAAGAAAAGCAAATATTTGAAATAATTGGAGTAATAGGACCAGATGAATATAAAGAACATATAGACAACAATGCATTTACAAATTACACAGCTAAGTGGAATTTAGAACTTGCTATGAACTACTACAATGAATTAAAAGAAAATAGACCTGATTTATTTAATAAATTAAACGAAAAATTAAACTTAGATGAAAACTTCACAAAGTGGGCTTCAAAAATTAATAAAATATATCTTCCAAAGCCAAACGAAGATAATATAATACCTCAAGATGATACTTACTTAAGTAAAGAAATAATCGATTTAACTAAGTACAAAAATCAAACTAATATAGGAAGTTTCTTCAAAGATTACAATATGAAGCAAGCTAACGAAATACAAGTATCTAAGCAAGCAGATATAATGGTAATGTTCTTATTACTTGAAGGATTATTCTCAGAAGAAGTTAAAAGAGCAAACTGGGATTATTATGAGCCAAAAACTTTACATGACTCATCACTTAGTTTATCAACACATTGTACTTTAGCTAATGACTTAGGATATAATGAATTGTCTTATGACTTATTTAGAAAAGCTTGTGATATAGATCTAGGGCCAAACATGAAAACTTCTGATGCAGGTATACATGCAGCATCTTTAGGTGGGGTATGGCAATGTGTAGTTAATGGATTTGGTGGAGTTAGAATGATAGATGGAAAACTTAGAATAAACCCTACACTTCCAAATACTTGGAATAAGTTAGAATTCCCTCTACACTGGCATGGAGATTTATTAAAGATAAATGTAAGTCAAGATGAGTTATTAATAGAGAATACTACTAAAAATAACGAAGAAATAGTGTTTACTCATAGAGGCAATGAGTACAAATTATATGACAATATATCTATAAAATTAGGATAAATGGCAACTATATAAATTAGGAAAGAGGACAAAATATGAATTTTAAAGGTGTTATATTTGACTTAGATGGAGTTATAACTGATACTGCGGAATATCATTATATAGCTTGGAAAGATTTAGCTAATAAAATAGGAATAGAAATAGATGAAGAGTTTAATGAAACTTTAAAAGGTATATCTAGAGGAGAGTCTCTAGAGAGGATACTTGTTAAAGGTAATAAAGAGAATTACTTTACACAAGATGAAAAAGATGAATTAGCAAAAAGTAAAAATGATTATTACTTAACATTATTAGAAAAATTAACTCCTGATGATGTTATGGAAAATATATTAGAAACATTAAAGCATTTAAAAGAAAATAACATAAAGATAGCATTAGCATCTGCTAGTAAAAATGCACCTCTTATATTAGACAAATTAGAATTAAGTTCTTTCTTTGATGTAATAGTTGATCCAACTAGTGTCAAAGTAGGAAAGCCAGCTCCGGATATATTCTTAGAAGGTGCTAGACTTATAGGATTAAATTCTAGTGAATGTATAGGTGTTGAAGATTCAGAAGCTGGAGTTACATCTATAAATGACTCTAATATGTTATCAATAGGTATAGGGAGTGAAACAAACCTACAACATGCAAATGTTGTTATACCAAGTACGAAAATTTTAAAAGACACTATATCGAACCTTATGGTATAGCTTAGAAGAATTGAACACCAAAACGTTTTGGTGTATAATGAAAAAGAATAAATGCCCAAAGTGCTAAATTATTATTCGATATATATGAATGATTATAGAAATAATAGAAGGGTATTCCCTTCTATTATTCATATAAGGGGGTTAGTGAAATGCTTAAAACGCAAAAGTTAAATGATAAAAGCAAAAGAGAAATGTTACAAGGTTTTGGATTTGTAACACCGACAGTTATTATACTTGGAACGTTTGTATTATTCTCTGTGCTGTACTCAATATTTATATCTTTTACAAGAGTTAACTTGTTAGGTGAAGTATCTTATAAGTTTGTAGGTTTTGAAAACTACATAAACTTATTTAAAGATCAACGTATATGGGCAGCATTTAAAAATACATTTAGTTACGTTATAGTAGTCGTGCCAATACAAACGTTTGTAGCATTAGTACTTGCTTATGTATTAAACCAAAAACTTAAAGCTAAGAATTTAATAAGAACTGTTTTATTTTTACCAACATTAACATCATCAGCAGTACTTACAATGATATTTATGTTCTTATTTAGTGTTAATGGACCAATAAATCAATTTTTAATTTCATCAGGTATTATGGATCAGGCTGTAAATTTCACAGGAGACCCAAAATTTGCTCTTAAAGTTATAATGGCAATGAACATATGGTCAACAGTACCATTTTTCATGACTATATATTTAGCAGGGCTTCAAGATATACCAGACGCTTTATATGAAGCTGCATCAATAGATGGGGCGAACGCTGTACAAAAGTTCTTTAAAATAACAGTTCCAAATATTGCACCTGTAACAGTATTTGTTGTACTTCAAGGTCTTATTGGATGTTTCCAAATATTTGACCAAGCGTATATATTCTCAAATGGATCAGGTGGACCTCAAAACTCAACTCTTACAGTAGCATTAGCAATGTATCAATATGCATTTAAGACTAATGGAACTATGGGATATGCAGCAGCTATAGCAGTAGTTTTAGCAATAGTAATATTTGTTGTTGCTATAATCGCTAAGAAATTACAAAAAGAAGATATATAAGTTTTGGGAGGTATAAAAATGAAAAAGGAAAAAATAGGTAAAATATTAGTTTATACGATACTGATAATATATGCTCTAATAACTTTATATCCATTTGTTTGGGGGCTTGCAGCATCTTTTAAACCTTATAATGAAATAGTTGGTGGAGGATTAACAATATTTTCTGATAACTTTAGTTTAGACAACTATAATTATATATTAACGGCTGGTTCTGATTTTACAAAGTGGTTTGCTAACTCTTTAATTATAGCAGTAATAGGTACTTTACTTAACCTATTATTTAACAGTATGGCAGGATATGCACTTGCTAAGCTTAAATTTCCTGGGAAAAATCAATTATTTTATATAATACTTGCAGTAATGATGGTACCAGGACAAATACTTATAATACCTAACTACTTAATAATAAAGAATTTAGGTATGTTAAATAGTTTTAGTGCGGTAATAATACCAGCAGCTATAAATGCAACTTATATATTTATGATGAGACAGTTTTTCTTAAACTTCCCAAAAGAAGTAGAAGAAGCAGCATCACTTGATGGACTTAGTCGTACTCAAGTATTCTTTAAAATAGTATTACCAATGGCAAAACCTGCACTTGGGACACAAGCAATATTCGTGTTTATGTCATTCTGGAATGAATTTATGAAGCCGATGTTATATTTAAATTCACCGGAAAAATATACATTACCGTTAGGTCTTCAGATGTTTCAAAACCAATATGCAGCACAGTGGCATTATATAATGGCTGCATCTATGATAACAATAACTCCTATACTTATAATGTATGCTATATTTAATAAATACTTCATGGAAGGTGTAAGAATAGGTGGAGACAAATAGTAAAAGGCCCTTTAAGGGTCTTTTGTTTTAATAAATATTAAAAGGAGTAAAATATGAACAGTATAACTAAATTTGAAAATTTAAATGATCCATATATAGTAGTAGGAAATAGAATGTACTCAATAGCTAATCAAGATGGAGAATTTCCTAGACTGGGATGGCATGTTGAAGGTGAAATGGCTGGAGTATGGGCTCATCCTATAAAGTTATTTAATGAGTATGGTATATGTGTTTATAAAGAAAATGAAAAGATAAATATAAAAGCGAAATCTTTTAATATAGAGCCGACTAAAGCTAATACTAAATTCTTAGGTGATAAAATAGAAATAACTAAAAGTGAATTTGTACCAGATGACTTAGAAGCTTTAGTAATTGATTATAGTATAAAAGCAATTTGTGATTTTAATTATAAGATTGAATTTAAGGCAGTAGCAAATGTTATAGGTACTTGGACAGCAGAAGATGCCGGATTTAAAAATGGTACTGATGAAGTATTTGAAAATAATAATAAAAACAAAGTCGTATTTAAGGATAGCATAAATCCTTGGTTTGCTGGTATATATGCAAAGGATGATGCTAGTGTAGATATATCAGAAGATGAACTTCTAAGTGCAAAGTTTTCTTACAATTTAGAACTTAAAAAAGATGAAGTTAAAACTTTGAGATTTATAATAGTTGGTTCAAGTGTATCTTATGAACAATTTGAAACTACTTTAAATAATATTACAAATAATTTAGAGTCTTTAATTGAGGCTAAAGAAAATAGATATGAAGAAATAAGAAAAAAAATCTGAAATAATAATAGATAACAAAGAAGTAAGTGAAGCTTGTGAATGGCTTAAATACAATGCAGATATGATGATAAGAGAAATACCAGGCTTAGGAAGAGGATATGGAGCAGGTTTCCCTTATTACCCATGGTGGTTTGGAACTGACGCATGCTACACTATTCCAGCAGCACTTTCTATGGGACAACACGAAGAATGTAAGCAAACTTTAAGGCTTATAAAAGAAATATCAGATAGAGAGAATGGTAATGGTAGAATTGTTCACGAAACTTCTACATTTGATGTAACTTATAATAAAGGTAATACTCAAGAAACTCCTCACTTTGTAAAAGCAGTTAATCAAGTATTTTTATGGACTGGAGATGTTGATTTTATAAAAGAAATGTATGACTACTGTAAAAGTGGTGTACTTAACTGGCTATTAGGGGAAATGGATAATGATGGTGATTTACTTGCTGATGGATACGGAATTATAGAGCTCTATGCACTTAATTTAGAAATGTTAGATACAGCAACACTTACTTATGAAGCATTAGAAGGACTTTCAAATATGGCTAAAGTTTTAGGCGATAGTGAAGTAATAAAAAAATGTGAAAAACTAATACCTCAAATAAAAGAAGAAATAGAGAAAAAGTTTTGGATGGAAGATGAAGGTTTATACGCAGATATGTCTGGAAGTATTAAAGATATGAAAGAAAGAATACCTCATCTTGTTAACAATGAGAAAATGGATACCTATAAAAAAAGTGAAATGGATCATTATTTTTCACTTGATAGATGTGAAGATGAAAATAAAGATATACCGTGGCTTATGAAAAACTGGATAACAGTATGCCCTCTTGAAGCAAAACTTGCAGACGATAAAAGAGCTAAATGTATATTTGAAAGGCTTGAAACATCTGAATTTACTAATGAACATGGACTTCAGCTATGTGGAGTTAAAAAAGATATTAATATAGAAAATAACGAAAAGAGTGATGATATATATTCTCTAGATATATCAATGTCTATATCTTCAGGAGTTATGGCTTATGCTGAAAGTTTATATAAAAGAGCTAATGAATCATTTGAATATACTAAAAAGTTAGCAAGTTTATTATATTGTGCAATGCCTGGAGCTATAAGTGAAAACTTACCAGATAAAGGTTGCTTCTTACAATCTTGGTCAAGTTATGGAGTTAACTGGACTTTAATAGGTGGAATAATGGGGATAAGCCCAAATGCATATACTAAAACTATAGAGATAAATCCAACACTTCCAGATGAATTAGATAAAATAGAAGTAAAGAGAATGTTAATAGGAAATGATGAATTTAATATATCTATTAATAAAGTTAATGGAAAATTAGAAGTTAAAATTGAAAATGATAATGGATGGAATATAAAAATTAATAATTAATAAAAACTTGGTAAAAATAAGAGAAAAGCAAATGCTTTTCTTTTTTATTTTACCCGAATCGTTTAGAAAAAAATGTATTAGAAGATATTTTCAAATAACTAAATTGATTAGTAAAAATAAAGAATTATATAAAAACAATGTTGTATTTTGTTAAATTAAATAATAAGTTTTAATTTAATATGAAAAAAATATTAAAAAAGGGAAAATGTTTTCTGAAAAAGTGTTGACCTCCGAAACGTTTTCGGATATTATATAAATATAACAAACAGACAATAAATATTAAGGGGGAACTCGATATGGTATTTAAGAAAGTTGCATCATTATTAATGGTAGGGATGCTAAGTATAGGATTAGTAGCTTGTAGCTCAAATGGAAGTGGTAAAAGTGAGGAATCAGGAACAGTTACTATTGGAGTATGGAATGGCAACCCAGCTGAAGAAAAAGCATTAACACAAATGATAACTGATTTTGAAAAAGAAACTGGCGTAAAAGTAGAAAAGAAAATATACACAGATTACCAAACTCAATTAAAAACAGATCTAATAGGTGGGACAGCTCCAGATGTATTTTATCTAGATGTTAATGTTGCACCAGAATTAATAGATTCAGGCGTAGTTGAACCTTTAAATCAACATATAACAGATGAATTTAAAGTAAATGATATATATCCAAACTTAATAGAAGGATTTAAAGATGAATCAGGTGAAATTTATGCTATGCCAAAAGACTACTCATCTTTAGGAGTATACTATAATGAAAACTTATTAAAAGAAGCTGGATATACTAAAGATGATATTCCGACAGAATTAGAAAAATGGCCAGAATTCTTAAAAGAATTACAATCTAAATTACCAGAAGGTAAAAAAGCAGCTACAATAGACCCAGAATTAGCAAGACTTATGGGATTCATTGAAGCTAATGGAGCAGACGTAGTAGATAAAGACGGATACTCAAACTTATCAGATCCTAAAGTTGTAGAAACATTAGAATTAATTGATTCATTATTTAAAAATGGTTCAACTAAGCAAGCATCAGAACTTGGATTTGGATGGAATGGAGATGCATTCGGTTCAGAAGCTTCAGCTATAATGCTAGAAGGTAACTGGGTAGTAGGTCACTTAAGAGATAACTTCCCTAATGTAAAATATGGAACTTTAGAAATGCCAACATATAAAGGTGAAAAATCAAATTTATTATTTACTGTAGGATATGCAATGAATAAAGAATCTAAAAATAAAGAAAATGCTTGGAAATTTATAAATTACGCTAGTGGTGAAAAAGGTATGACAACTTGGACAACTGGAAGTGGAACGTTACCAGCTCGTAAGTCAGTTACAGAAGCTACTAAAGTAGATGAAAATGAAATACTTAAAGCTCATATAGCTGGTGCTGAATACGGAACAGTATGGCAAAAAGGATTAACTCTTCCGATAGTAGATAGAGAATTCAAAAACTATATGCCAGCAGCTATATTAGGTGATTTAACTGTTAAAGAAGCTATGGATAAAGCAACAGAAACTGCTAACAAAGATATAAAATCACAAATGAAATAAAATTCGCTTTGCTCATGTCGCCAACGACCTACAAATCAGGTCCGTTGCTCAAGTTTAGCGGTTGATATTATAAAGGGGCTGGCTCAAAAGAGCTCAGCTCCTTTATTTTAATGTGAAATAAATTTAGGAGAGAGAAAGATGAGTAAATTAAAAATAAGTAGATGGACTATAAAACATGATTTAAATAACCTTGATTATTATAATGAAAGTGAGACTATATTTGCACAAGCAAATGGATACTTTGGAACTAGGGGAAGTTTAGAAGAAGGCGTAAGTATAGAAAATGAAGGAACATTTGTAAATGCATTTTATGATACAGAAGAAATAATATATGGTGAATCGGCTTATGGATATGCTAAAAATCGTCAAACTCAACTTTTAGTACCAAACCCTAAAAATATATATTTATGTATAGACGGAGAAACTTTAGAAATCGAAAAATCGATAATAAAAAATCACAATAGAGAGCTTAATTTAAAACGGGAATTATAAGCAGAAACTTAAAGTGGACTACTAATAGTGGGAAAGAGATATTAATAAATATTGAAAGATTAATATCTATGGAATACGAAAATTTAATGGTCATAAACTTAAGTTTAAAGCCACTTAACTTTAGTGGAGAAGTAAATATTAAATCAGGTATAAGAAAAGACAAATTAAGGGATATAGATGAAAATGACCCAAGAGTTTCTGGAGAGTTAAAATATAGCTTAAATATAGTTGATAAATACATAAATGAAGACTTATTAGTAGTTAAGTCTAACACTAATAAGTCTAACTTATCTCTTTTAACATCTGTTAAAAGCAAGGTTGATGGATTAATAAATAAAGATATCTTAAAATCTGATGAAAACAATAATAATTATATAATTGAAGATATAAATATTAAAGTAGTTGAAAATGAAGTATCTAATATGACTAAGTATTGTTTCTATTACTTTAACAATATACAAGATTTAGAGAATGAAGTTAATGGTAAGCTAGATTATTTTAAAGGATTATGTGAAAAAGAATATGAGGAATATAAAAAATCTCAAGAAAAATACTACAATGAGTTTTGGGAAAAGTCAGATATAATAATCGATGGAGATGATGAAATACAAGCTGCAATTAGATTTAATATATTCCACCTTATGCAATCAGTTGGTAAAAATGGAAAGTGTAATATTGCAGCAAAAGGATTAACCGGAGATGGATATGAAGGTCACTATTTTTGGGATACAGAAACTTATGTAATACCTCACTTTATATACACTAATCCTAATATAGCAAAAAAATTATTAGAATATAGATATTCTATATTACCTAAGGCAAAAGATAGAGCAAAAGAAATGAGTTATAAAGGAGCATTATTCCCGTGGAGAACTATAAGTGGGGAAGAATCTTCAGCTTATTATCCAGCAGGAACAGCAC
>NZ_HG529268.1 GCF_000499525.1 Faecalimicrobium dakarense
GAACAGCACAAAATACACATAAATGCAGATATAATGTATTCAGTTAAGAAATATTATGAAGCAACTAATGATTTAGATTTTATGATAGATAAAGGCTTTGAAATGTTAGTTGAAACATCAAGATTTTACGTAGATTATGCTGACTTTATAGAAGGTAGAGGATATTGCATAAATGGAGTTACAGGACCTGATGAATATAGTGCTTTAGTTGATAACAACACATATACAAATATGATGGTAAGGTATCAAGTTAAGTTCTTAGTTGACTTTATAAATTCTTTAAAAGAAGAAAATGTATCTTTATACAATGAATTATTAAAGAAAAATAATATAACTAATGAAGAAATCAAATTATTTGATGATGTATGTGAAAATATGTATATCCACTATGATAAAGAAAGAGGGTTAATAGGACAAGATGATGGATTCTTAAATAAGAAAGTTTGGGACTTTGAAAATACTCCAAAAGATAATTATCCATTATTATTAAACTATCACCCAATGGTAATTTATAAACATCAAGTTATAAAACAAGCAGATTTAATACTTGCTATGCTTTTAATGCCAGAAAACTTTACAAAAGAAGAAAAGAAAGTAAACTTTGATTATTATGAAAAAGTAACTACTCATGATTCTTCATTATCTGAGTGTATTCATGGAATAATAGCTAATGAACTAGGATATGAAGATATGAGCTATAAGTTCTTTGAAAACACTGTAAAAACTGATTTATATGACCTGCACAATAACGTGAAAAATGGTGTCCATATAGCATCTATGGCAGGAAGCTGGCAGTGTATAGTATTTGGATTTGCTGGAATGAGACAGATTGATGGAGTACTACATTTTAATCCAAGGCTAGTTGATAAGTTTAAAAAGATAGAATTTAAGGTTAGTTTCAAGGGTAGAGTTATAAAAGTTAGTATAGAAAATTATAATGCAAGCTATAAGTTAATCAGTGGGGAAGGTATAGATATAGTTCATAAAGGAGAAGTTATTAACTTAAATAAATAAAAAATGGGGTGTCTAGATTTAGCTTAGACACCCTATTTTTATTATTTATTATCTATTCTTTCGTATAAATCTATTATTTCTTCAGCTAACATTTGAAAGTTCATAGTATTCATTAAGTGATCTTGTGCATGAATTAAAACAACGCTCATTTCAACTTTTTCACCACATGCTTCTTTTTGAATAAGAGAAGTTTGGCATCTGTGAGCTTTATTAACTTCTTCCTTTGATTCTTTTAATAATTCACGAGCTTTTTCTATTTCTCCAGCCTTAGCCTTACTTATTGCATCAAAAGCTATTGATTTTGCATTTCCAGCAAATGAAATTATCTCAAATGATAATTCAAATATTTTTTCATCCATAAATAAACCTCCTTAAATTACTTGCAAAGTTCTATTGCACGACCAAGTACAGCTTTACCATTACATGTTCCATAGTGCATCATATTTATTACCTCAACAGGTATATTATGAGGTTTAGCTATTTCAGTTGCTTTATTTAACATAAATCTTACTTGAGGTCCTAATAAAACCACATCACAATCAGTTATTTCATTAGCTAAGTTAGCTTCAGATATAGCCCATATTTTTGCTTCTATATTTTGTTCTTTAGCAGCTGCATCCATTTTAGTTACTAATAAGCTAGTAGACATTCCGGCAGAGCATGCTAATAGTATTTTTATCATAATAAAATCCTCCTGAAAACACGAATTATATATTTATTTTTGTTAAAGATATAATATAACAAATATTTATTTAAAACAACAAAAAAGTAGCTATAAATGACAATAAAAAACATGTTTTCAAAATGAAAAACATGTTTTTTAAAGTGGGAAAACTATTTAGATTTTTATAAAAAATTATTATAATCAGTATAACCATAAACGAACAAACTTTATAGGTTATTTATGAAACATTCGAAGATAAGCATTAATTCAGAGAAAAAGGTATTAGGAGGATTTTTAAGAGTAAAAAAGTCATTTCTACCTTCTATAATAATTGGGAGTGTTGAAAGTTTGGCAATTCTAGAATTTGAGTTTCCAACAAAGCTTATTACTTCTATATTATTTACTCTTGCTTTTTCGATTACATCAATAAGGCTTTGAGTATCTCCAGAATTGGAGATAACAACTAGTAAAACATCATTTTGATGTTCTTTGGACAAAAGTTCAAGATGAGCATTTGCGATACTTCTAAAGCCACTAACAGCAAAACGTTCGTTTATATAATTAGCTATAGTCTGAGATATACCAACACTAAGCAACATAATTAATTTATTTTTAGATTTATTTAAAATAGAGCTAAATGCATCTAAATTATCTTCAATTTGTTTATTTGTACTTGCGTATATATCAAGACTAGAATCATTTAAAGTTTCTTTTGAAGAGTAAGAAAGATTATAAATCATATCTGAGTAACCTTCAAAACTTAACTTTTTACACAACTTATATACAGTAGTTGTAGATGTGTAGTTATCTTTAGCAACTTTTCTAATACCAATTTTTTTAACGTCATTTATATTTTTATATAAGTAAATTAAAATATTTTTCTCGATTTGATTTAATTGGTACTTGTTGCTTAAATATTCAAAGTCCATATATATCACCTCAAAAGGTATTATATATGAAAAAAATACAAAGGTAAATATAAGGGAGGACACTAAAGTGGAAAAAAAATTCATTCAAGATCCATGGGCAAGAATAAAAACTCGTAATGGATTATCAGGAGATGAGGTTATATCATCACTTCAAAAATGTATAAGAAGAGGATTAGTTGAAGAAGCTTGTCAATTTGCTTATGAAATGTATATAACATCACCTCAAATGGAAGAAAAGTTATGGAGACGATTAATAACTATAACTGTTGAAGATATAGGAATGGGAGATACTAACGCACCTATACTTATAAATACTTTAAATGAAATACGTAAAAACTATTCTTATGCAGATGGAGATAGACCAATATTTTTCATACACGCTATAAGATACTTATGTGCATGTGAAAAAGATAGATCAAGTGATTTATTAAAAAATATTATGATGAAGAGCTTTGCTATGGGATTTGTTCCAGAAATACCAGATTTTGCTCTTGATAAGCACACAGTTAGAGGAGCAGAAATGGGACGTGATTCATTCCACTTCTTAAATGAAGCAAGTAAAGTTATACCTCAAATGGAAATAGATAATGATTACAAAGAACGTTACGCAAAAATATTAGAAACATATAAACCAGAAGAAGCAGTAGAATCTGCATTTAAATACAATCCATGGCAAGAATAAGCTTTATATAAAAGAACTTTCATATAATAGGGAGATAAAAAAATGAATTCAAATACATTTTTAGAAAAATTAGATAAAACATTATCACCTATAGGTGCTAAGATTGGAGAGCAAAGACATCTAAAATCTATATCTACTGGTATGATGATGACTCTACCGTTAATAGTTATAGGTTCACTATTTTTAATAGTTGCTAACCCTCCAGTGAATCCAGAGTTAGTAGATCCAGTGACTTCAAACATATTTATAAAGCTTTTATTAGCTTGGAAAAACTTTGCAGTAGAAAATTACGCAGCACTTACTACGCCATATGATATGACTATGGGAATGGCAGGTCTTATGTCTGCATTTACTATAGCTTACTGCTTAGCTGGTGAATACAAAATGAATAGTGCTATGTCAGGTTTAATATCTACATCAGTATTTTTAATGATATGTGCACCATCAGTTGAAGGAAGTATACCTTTATCATTTTTGGGTGCAGATGGTTTATTTGTTGCAATTATAATAGGTTTACTTTCAGTTGAAATAACAAGATTTGTAGAAAACAAAGGATGGCAAGTAAAATTCCCAGATAGTGTTCCTCCAGCAGTGACATCATTTGTAAACTCAATGCTTCCTTTACTTATAAATATAATAATTTTGTACGGTATAAATATAATTGTAATAGCTACAATGGGAGTAAACATTCCTCAAGCTGTTATGAATATATTAAGCCCTGCATTATCAGTAGTAGATAATATATGGGGATTCTTAGCAATAATAACTTTTGGTAATATATTATGGATATTAGGAGTTAACGGAACTTCTATAATATTCCCAATAGTATTTACTTTAGGAATAACAAATACGGGCTTAAATGCTAATTTAATGGCAGCAGGTCAAGACCCAAATGTATATATGAACTTACAAATGTTCAGAGTTGCAATATTAGGTGGAGCAGGTAATACACTAGGACTTTGTTTATTAATGGCAAGAAGTAAGTCAGCGCACTTAAAATCATTAGGAAGACTTGCAACAGTTCCAGGAATATGTGGAATAAATGAACCGATAATATTTGGAACGCCTATAGTGTTTAATCCAATACTAGCGATTCCATTTATCATAACTCCAATAGTGAATGTTTCACTAATGTATTTTGCACAAGTGATGGGTATCATAACACCAGGTTATATGATAGATCCATCATTTACACCATTCTTTGTGCAAGCATACTTATCATCTATGGACTTTAAGAATGTAATATTTGTATTTGCATTAGTAGCTATAAGTATGTTAATATACTATCCATTCTTTAAAGTATATGAAAAAAATATGTTAAAGCAAGAAACAGGATCTGATAATCAGTCAGCAGCATAAAAATTTTAAGAAGGGATATCTCAAAAAAGCATTAAGGCTTTTTAGAGGTATCTCTTTTTGTTTATATTAATTGATGTATATAACTAAGACATATATAATAAAACTTAGGACTAAAAAGAAGGTGATAAAATGGACTTTAAAATAGTAAATGACATACTAAGAGAAAATACGGATAAATGGAGAATTGATAGAGGTAATAACTACTATAAAGATGGATATATAAATGAAGTAAATTATCAAAGAGAAAGTGAAGTATTAAGTATATATGGACAAGTAGAATCAGAACATCAAAATCGTACTTACACTAGCCATATAATAATGGATTTAGAAAATAAAGAGATAGTATCTGCAATGTGTGATTGTCAAGACTGTATGTCTAGAACAACATCAGAAAGCAGTGCAATATGTAAGCATATAGTAGCAATAACATTAGATACAATAAACTCACTAAAGTCGGATATAATAAGTAATCTTAAACAAAAAAGTAATAGTGTAAAAGATAAACATAAGATATCAAAAAACATGGAGTTTATAAATAGAGATTTACTAAATTACTTTAAAAGTAATCCAAAAGAAAAGGTAAATCTAGAGGTTAACTTAGAAGTTAATAAAGATGGGCTAATATTTGCTTATTTTAAGATAGGTATAGATAAGATGTATGTGATAAAAAGTCTTAGAGATTTTGCATATTGTAGGGCAGAAGGAAATGAAATTATTTATGGAATAGATTTTTTATATAATCCTTCTTATAATTATTTTTCTGATGAAGATGAAAAAATAGCACAATTTATAGAAGAATACGGTATGGGATTACCTAATTTATCCTCAGAAAATAGTAAATATATGAATATAAATTCAAGCTCAGTTAGAAGGGTTATGGAAATATTACAACATAAAGACTTTGAATTTAAATATAAAAATATGTACTACAACCCAAGAATAATAAAAGGTGAACTTCCTATAGATATAAATTTAGAAATGGAAAATAAAGAAATAATTCTTAAAAGTAATGAAAAACTACCAATCCCCTTATCACAAAAGGGCGATGTAGTTTTTTATGATGGTAATATACACTTACTAAATAGTGATAGTGGAATATATTATAAGAAACTATATAAGGTATTAAATGAATTTGAAGAAATAAGTTTTAGTAAAGATGAAGTAAGTGAAGTACTTACAAATATGGTTCCAAAACTTAATGATATAAGTAGTAATGTAGTAGTATCAAAGGAAATTGAAGCAAATATTTGTGAAGAACTAGTAGTTAAATATTACTTTGACTTAGAAGACTCAAATATAACTTGTGATGTTAAATTTGTTTATGAAGGCGAAAATGAAGGCAAATTTGTAATAAGAGATATAGAAAAAGAAGAAGAGGCGATATATAGGTTATATAGTTATTATTTTGAAAAAAGTAAAAATAAGTATGTATTTAAAGGAAATGATATTCAATTATATGATTTTTTAACTAAGGAAATAGATAGGCTTAAAAATATAGGTGAAGTATATTACTCGGATAAATTAAAAGAAAAGAAAGTTTATAATTCAAGTTCTATAAAAGTTGGACTTGGAGAAGAAGTAAATCATTATTTAGAATTTAAGTTTAAAATTGATGGCGTAAATGAAGCTGAATATAAATCTATAATAGATGCGTTTAAGGTTAATAAAAGATTTTATAAACTAAATAATGGAAGCTTTGTGAACTTAGAAGATAAAGAAACTAGGGAAATGTTTAAGCTTATGGAAAGCTTAGGATTTATTAATAGTATAAATGATATGAAAATACACACTAGTAAGGCTTTATTTATAGATAAATTAATAACTGAAGATAAGTTGCCATTTATAGAAGGTATGGAAAATGCTAAGGTAATTATAGATAAATTTAAAAATGTAAATAATTTAAAATATGAAGTACCAAGTAACTTAAATGCAAGCTTAAGAGACTATCAAAGAGAAGGATTTAGTTGGTTTGAAACTCTTGATAATTTAGGCTTTGGTGGAATACTTGCAGATGAAATGGGTCTAGGTAAGACATTGCAAACAATAACATTTTTATTATCTAAAAAAGGAAAGAAAAGTTTAGTAATAACTCCAACATCACTTATTCATAACTGGAAAAATGAAATTGATAAGTTTGCACCAAGTCTTAAGGTTGGTATAGCCCATGGGGTTAAAAAGGAAAGAGAAAAAGTAATAAAAAATATTGATGAATACGATATAATACTAACTACTTATGGATCTTTAAGAAATGATTTAGAAAAATATGAAGAAATAAACTTTGATTACTGTATTATAGATGAAGCTCAAAATATTAAAAATCCAACGTCTATAAGTACAGATGCAGTGAAATCAATAAATGCTAAAAATAGATTTGCACTTACAGGTACTCCAATAGAAAATAATTTACTTGAGCTTTGGTCAATTTTTGATTTTATAATGCCCGGATATTTATATGGACTTTCTAAATTTAATGCAATATTTATAAAAGACGAAGGTCAAATAAAAAATCTAAAAAGAATGATAAGACCATTTATATTAAGAAGAACTAAAAGCCAGGTTATAAAAGAATTACCAGACAAGATAGAAAGAAAGTATATAGTGGAATTAAGTAAAGAACAAAGAAAAATATATAGCGTATATGTAGATGATATAAAGAGAAAAATTAAAGAAAAAGAAGATATTAAAGATAAGATTACTATATTATCTTACTTAACTAAGCTAAGACAACTTTGCTTAGATCCGAGTGTGATAATAGAAGATTATAAAGGTAAAAGTGCTAAAACTGATGCTTGCCTAGAGATAATAAAAGAATATATAGAAATAGATAATAAGATATTAGTGTTCTCTCAGTTTACAAGTGTATTAAAAAATATTGGAGAGAAATTAGCTAAAAATAATATAAAATACTGCTACCTTGATGGACAAACTAAGGCAGTAGATAGAATAAAGCTTGTTGACGAATTTAATGAAAGTAAAGACAAAAAAGTATTTTTAATTTCATTAAAAGCAGGAGGAACAGGTCTGAACTTAACATCTGCAAATACTGTAATTCATTTTGACCCTTGGTGGAATCCTTCAGTTGAAAATCAAGCAACTGATAGGGCTCATAGATATGGTCAAAAGGAAGTTGTTGAAGTTATTAAACTTATAGCTAAAGGAACTATTGAGGAAAAAATTGTTATGCTACAAGAAAGTAAGAAGGCATTAATAGATGATATAATTGATGGGAACTTATCAGATGGAGGAGTTCTTAAAAATTTATCAGATGAGGATATTTATAATTTGTTTAAATAAATCTACTTCGTATTTTACGAACTGAGATTTCATTTATAAAATATGTAAAGTCTATATTGAGATATTTATTTAGATAGATATCTTGATATAGACTTTTTATTATAGTGATTAAAAAAATGCTATTGTTTTTATACTATCTTTATGAACAATTAAGGATATATTAAAAAAATAAGTTAATATTAGTGCTGAATGGCTAAAATATCGAATTTAATTGATAAAAAAATATAAATATATTAATATTATACAATGTACAATATATTTATATTTAAGTAGGAGTTGGTAAATATAAAATTAGAGAAAAAGAGTATAACATATAAATTATTTTTAGTTTTATTTGGACTTTCAGTATCTGTTTCCATGATTTTAGGAATATGGTTTATAAATGATACGAATAGAACTGTAGAAAAAGAAATGTACAATATGAGCAATCAAACTTTAAATCAAATAAGCAATAATATTTCTTTATTATTAGCTAATGTGGAAAGTATAGCAAAAAGAATTTCTATAGACAGTAAGTTAATCGAAATATTATCAATTCCAAAAGAAGATTTATTTAAATATGAATCTCAAAATAAAGAAATGGATTCTTATGCAGAGGGACTTTTAACAGATGAAGTTTGGAAATATGGAAATTTCAGTATGAAACCAGAATTATATGTTATAGGGGAGAATGGGTTAGTTTATGATACATATTCGAAAACAAAATATAATCTTAATGATATAAAGCAAAATAATTGGTACGAAAAGATTGTTAAAGCCGATGGCAAAACAATATTGATAAATACATATAAAGATGAAAATGCCATTGGACCATATAAATGTGTATTTAAGATGGGACGATTAATAAAAGATTTGATAACAGGAAAAACTTTAGGTGTGCTTATAATAGATATAAGTGAAACTATTTTATATGATAAATACTCAGAAGTACTAACAGAAGGAAGTTATATATATATTATAGATAAAGACGGAAGTATAATATCAACAAAAGATAAAAGATTAGTAGGAACTAACTACATTAATGGAATTAAAATAAAAAAATCTTTAATTTATGAAGATGAATATAGAGTTGAAAGAGATAAAGTTAAATATATGCAAGTTACCTCTAATTTAAATGAATATGGATGGGCTATAGTTGAAGAAATTCCATTAAGTGTTATAAGACAACCTATAGATGATTTAACTGAAAAGGCAATATTAGTTTTACTTTTAGTAAGTATAGCATCGACTATAGTATCTTATAGATTATCCGTAAGTATAACTAGACCAATATTAAATATAAAAAATAATATGAATGAAGTTATGGAAGGTAATTTGAAAATGCAAATTCAAGAGAATCGGTATGATGAAATAGGACAACTAGAAAAATCTTTTAATGGTATGGTTAGGTGGTTAGAAGAATCTATAGATGAAATTAAAAATAAAGAAGAACAAAAAAGAATTGCAGAATTAAGTTTCCTTCAGGCTCAAATAAACCCACATTTTTTATACAACACTTTAAGTGGTATAAGATTTTTGGTTTCAATGAATAAAATAGAAGAATCTGAAGAAATGCTTTATAGATTTACGAAATTACTTAGAAGCTTGTTACCTAAAGCAAGTGAGATGATAAGACTAGAAGAAGAAATTGAAAACATAAAAAATTATACTGAACTACAAAAAATGAGATATCCAGATTGCTTTGAAGTTATTTATGACATAGATTCAGATATAAATAATTTTAAAGTTCCATCGTTTATATTACAACCAATTGTAGAAAATGCAATTTTATATAGTATGGAAAAAGAAGATAATTTAGGTGAAATAAGCGTCTCTGGATATAGAAGTAAAGAAGGTATAAGAATAGTAATAGAAGATAATGGAATTGGAATGTCTAGAAACAAGTTAGAAAGCATTTTAAATAAAGAAGCAAGTATAAATAGAGTTGGGCTTATAAATGTCCAAGAAAGAGTTCAATTAAATTATGGACCAGAATATGGATTAGAAGTAGAAAGTGTAGAAGGAGAAGGAAGCAAAATAACATTTATATTACCAAATTAGAGGGGAGTTAATATGTTAGATATACTAGTAGTAGAAGACGAAGCACCAATCAGAGATTGGGTAGTATATACAATTTCAAATATATCAAATAACTTTAATGTTTTAAAAAGTGCATGTAATGGAAAAGAAGCTTATGAATTAGCTTTAGAGTTAAAACCAGATGTAATAATTAGTGATATAAAGATGCCGATAATGGATGGAATAGAATTAACAAAAAAAATAAAGGATGTAATGCCAGATATTACAGTAGTACTATTAACTAATTATGCGGAGTTTTCATATGCAAAACAAGCAATTAGCTGTGGTGTATATGAATATTTAATAAAATCAGAGATAAGACCAAAGGAGTTAAAAGAGTTATTAGATCGTATAGATAACAACATAAAAAATGATAAAGAAGAGGAAATATCAACAAATAAAAATAGTGATATTGAAAGTATTCAAAGTAAAAAGTACTCTAAAGCTATAGAAAAAGCTATAGAATATATTGAGTTAAATTATAAAGAACATATATCTTTAAGTATTATATCTAAATATGTTTATTTATCGCCAGAGTATTTTTCTCGTCTTTTTAAAGAAGAAGTTGGAGAAAATTTTATAACATATTTAACTTCATATAGAATGAAAAAAGCAGAATATCTTATAAAAAACACAGATATGAAAATTGCTCAAATTTCAAATGAGGTAGGATATTCAAATTCAGGATATTTTTCTAAATCATATAAAAAATATAAAGGTGTATCTCCAGATGAAGATAGATACTAAAATCAATATATTTCACAAATATCAAAATTTTGCATTATAGATAACTCTTTTAAGAAATATACATCAATATTATTGAGAGAGTTATCAATATAATCTATAGAAAGAAAACGTTTTATTTAATATAATTTTAGTAAAGTAGAAAGAAAAAATTTAAAAAAAGCTGCTTTGCTATGATTAAACATAGGGGGCACAATATGTTAAAGCATTACAAAAAAATAGCTATGATAATTTTAATAACAATAGTAGCTGTCTTTATAATAACAAGTTCTAGTAAATATAATAAAGAAATGTCAAATAATTTATTTACAAATGCTACAGTTGGAAATAAAAAAGTAGCTGTTATTTTTAGCACAGCAGGGTTAGGTGATAAGTCATTTAATGATTTATGCTATGATGGAGCATTAAAAGCTCAGGATGAATTAGGAGTTGAGTTTGATTATTCAGAACCTAAATCTGAAGATGATTATGAGAAAATTTGTAGAGAATATGCAAAAAGTCAAAATTATGAACTAATCATATCAATTGGGCTAGATCATGAGGAATCTGTTAGTAAAGTTTCCAAAGAATTTTTAAATCAGAAATTTTCAATAATAGACTCTAAAATAGAATTACCAAATGTAAGCTCTATATATACAAATTGGCCTGAACAAATATTTTTAAATGGTGTTATGGCAGGACTAATTACAAAATATGAAAATAAGAGTTTAGATAAAAGTAATTCATTAGGTGTAATATTAGGAAAAGATATGCAACATCTTAGAGAAGGTGCAATTGGATTTGAGGCAGGAGCTAAGTATGTAAACCCAGATATAGAGATAATAGTAGGTATTGTAGATGATTTTGATAATCCAGCAAAAGCAAAAGAAATGGCTCTTTCAATGTATAGTAAAGGTGTAAGTTATATACAACATATAGCTGGAGAGTCCGGACTTGGAGTTTTTGCAGCAGCTAAAGAAGCAGATAAGTATGCATTTGGAATAGATGATAATCAAAACTTATTTGAACCAAATCATATAGTATCTACAGCAACAAGGTATGCTAATGAAATTATATACAATGAAATTAAGTCTATTACAAATAATACTTGGCAAGATGGTGTACATCAATTTGGGATTAAGGAAGACGTTATAGGATATACAACAGAAGGTTCAAATGTTGATATATCACCAAAAATAATAGAAGTAGTAGAAGATATTAAAACTCAAATAATAGAAGATAAAATAAAAATACCTTCAAATGAAAAAGAGTTAGAAAAATGGACTAAAGAAAATATATTTAAAAATTAAAAAATATGAAGACATAATGGGAGTACTAAAATGAAAAAGTTTAATAGAGTATTTTTAACTGTATTAGACTCAGTAGGTATAGGTGCGCTAGAAGATGCAAATGAGTATGGTGACTTAGGAGCTAATACTCTTTGCAACATAGCTAAAGCAACAGGAGGGCTTAGCATTCCTAACCTACAACAAATGGGTCTAGGTAATATAGCTAATATAGAAGGTGTTAATCCAACAGATAGTCAAACTTCATATACGACTAAATGTAGAGAACTATCTAAAGGTAAAGATACAATAACAGGTCATTGGGAAATGGTTGGAATTCTTATAAAAGAACCTTTTAAAGTATTTACAGATACTGGTTTTCCAAAAGAACTTATAGATGAACTCGAAGAAAAAAGTGGTCATAAATTTATAGGAAATATTTCTGCATCAGGTACGGAAATAATAAAAAATTTAGGAGAAGAACATTTAAAAACTAAAAGCTTAATACTTTACACATCAGCAGACAGCGTTTTACAAATTGCTGCAAATGAAGAAATAATAGTGCTTGAAGAGCTATACAGAGTTTGTGAAGTAGCAAGAAAAATTACTTTAAAGGAAGAATACAAGGTAGCTAGAATAATAGCAAGACCGTTTGTTGGAACTAATAAAGACAACTTTACAAGAACTTCAAATAGAAAAGATTATGCTCTAAAACCACCAACTAAAACAATTTTAGATGCACTTTATGAAAATAATTTAGATGTAGTTGGAATTGGTAAGATAGGAGACATATACTCATATCAAGGAATAACAAAGAGTATAAAAACAAAGAGCAATGAAGATGGAATGAATAAAACTATAGAGATTGCAAGGAATGGATCTTATAAAGGTTTAATATTCTTAAACTTAGTAGATTTTGATGCATTATATGGACACAGAAGAGATAGTGAAGGATACAAGGGAGCATTAGAAAAATTTGATTCTCAATTGGGAAAACTTATCAAAGAACTTAAAGATGATGATCTTTTAATAATAACTGCAGATCATGGAAATGATCCTACATTTAAAGGGACTGACCATACTAGAGAATATGTTCCAGTATTGGTTTATAGCAAACAAATAAAAAAATATAACCAAATGCCTATCTTAGAAAGTATGGCAGATATAGGAATAACAATATTAGATAATTTTAATGACAATAATAAAGAGTATGATTTTGAAATAGGAAAATCATTTTTACAAAATATAAAATAATAGAGGTGAACGATATGAATAACTTATTTGAGAGAATAAATGAAAGTGTAGAGTATATAAAATCTAAAATAGATGTAGTACCAACAATAGGATTAATATTAGGATCGGGCTTAGGTGTTTTAGCAGATGAAATAGAAAATCCAGTAGAAATAAGCTATCATGATATACCAAACTTCCCAGTATCAACTGTAGAAGGTCATAAGGGGCAATTAGTTATAGGTAAATTACAAGGTAAAAATGTAGTAGCTATGCAAGGAAGATTTCACTATTATGAAGGATATGCAATGCAAGAAACAACATTCCCAGTGAGAGTTATGAAAGCTTTAGGAGTAGAAACTGTATTTGTAACAAATGCTGCAGGTGGTGTTAATAAAGACTATACACCAGGAGATTTAATGATAATAAAAGATCATATAAACTTTGGAGGATATAATCCATTAATAGGAAAAAATGATGATAGATTAGGTGTTAGATTCCCTGATATGTCAACAGCATACACTCCAGAGTATATAGAATTAACTAGAAAATGTGCAAAAAAATTAGGAATAGATGTAAAAGAAGGTGTTTATGCATTCTTTACAGGGCCAACATATGAAACGCCAGCGGAAGTAAAAATGGCAAGAATAATGGGATCAGATGCAGTAGGAATGTCTACAGTTCCAGAAGTTATAGTTGCATCACATAGTGGACTTAAAGTAGTAGGTATATCTTGTATAACTAATATGGCATCGGGAATACTAGAACAACCATTAAATCATGAAGAAGTTATAGAAACAACTCAAAGAGTAAAACAACAGTTTTTAAATTTAGTAAAGAAAATAGTTAGCGAAATATAATAGTTAATCTAAAAGCAGAGGGTGATAAGATGACAATAATATTAAACATATTAGGAATAATGGTATTATTAGGTGTATTATACCTAACATCATCTAATAAAAAAGATATTAATAAAAAAATGATATTGAAAGCAATTATAATTCAGTTTGTAATAGCATTTTTATTAGTAAAGTTTCCGTTAGGTCAAATGGCTTTAGAAAAGGTATCTGATGGTGTAACTAGTATTTTAAATTACGGAGCAGAAGGATTAACATTTATATTTGGTTCATTAGAAGATGCAGGTGCTCCAACAGGTTTTATATTTGGTATTCAGGTTTTAGGTAATATAATATTTATATCATCATTAGTAGCTGCATTATACTATCTTGGTGTTCTTGGAGCAATAGTTAAAGTAATTGGTGGAATAGTAGGTAAAACTCTTGGAACTAGCAATGTAGAAAGTTTTGTTGCTGTTGCAAACGTATTTTTAGGTCAAACAGAGTCTCCAATACTTGTATCTAAGTATTTAGGGCGTATGACTGAAAGTGAAATAATGTTAGTTTTAATATCAGGAATGGGTAGTATGTCTGCGACTGTACTTATGGGATATACGGCAATGGGTATACCTATGAAGAATCTTTTAATAGCCGGAGCGCTAGTTCCGTTAGGTAGTATAATAGTATCAAAAATGATACTTCCAGAAGTTGCTATTGATAGAGTTAGCTTAACTAACACTAAAGTAGAAAATGATGATGTAGATGTTATAGCACAAACGGAAGTTGCTTCAACAATGGCTATAGAGGAAGTAAGTATGGATAATAAAGGTGACAATGCAAATCTTATATCTGCAATATCTCAAGGAGCTAATGAAGGTCTTCAAATGGCTTTAGGCATAGGAGCATCGCTAATTGCAATAATATCTTTAGTAGCATTGGTTAATGGTATATTAGGAATAGTTGGATTATCTTTAGAACAAATTTTATCATATATATTCTCACCTATAGGATACTTGATGGGTCTTGGCAAGGAACATGCATTTACAGCAGGTCAATTACTTGGAAGTAAGTTAATATTAAATGAATTTGTTGCTTTTGGAGAATTAGGAAAGATATTAAATACATTAGATTATAGAACTGGTTTAATGTTATCAATATCTCTAGCAGGATTTGCAAATCTTGCTAGTATGGGTATATGTATATCAGGTATATCAGTATTCTGCCCAGAAAAAAGAGATATATTATCAAGATTAGCATTTAGAGGAATGATAGGTGGATTCTGTGTAAGTTTATTAAGTTCTTTAATAGTAGGTTTAATAATAGCTCTATAGTAGACATTTACTACAATTAATAATTTAATTGATAACTATTTTGCCCACATATTTATTAGTGCTAATAAATATGTGGGCAAATTTTTTAAAAATATATAAATAAAAAATCGAAGACTAAAAAGGAGAAACTATATGTACAATAACTTAAAAAATCATGCTATAAATATAAGAAAAAATATAGTAAATATGGTAACTGAATCAAAATCAGGCCATCCAGGGGGATCATTATCGGCAGTAGAGATACTTACATATTTATATTTTAAAGAAATGAACATAAATAAAGAAAATTTACATAGTAAAGAAAGAGATTATTTTGTGCTTAGTAAAGGACATGCAGCTCCGGTATTGTATGCAACATTAAGTGAAAAAGGATTTATACCTCAAGAAGACTTAATGACTTTAAGAAAATTAGGCTCTAAATTACAAGGACACCCAGATAGTAAAAAAATAAAAGCAGTAGATATAGCAACAGGTTCACTAGGACAAGGTATATCTAATGCAGTGGGACTTGCAATAGGAGCTAAAATAGATAATGCTAATTCTAGGGTATATGTATTATTAGGAGATGGAGAGTTACAAGAAGGACTAGTATGGGAAGCTTCTATGAGTGCAGCTCATTATAAATTAGACAATTTAGTAGCTTTCATAGATTATAATAAACTACAAATCGATGGAAATAATGAAGATGTAATGGGAATTAGACCATTAGATAAAAAGTTTGAAAGCTTTGGATGGAATGTTTTAGTTATAGATGGACATGACTTTAAAGAAATAGAATGTGCATTAAATAAAGCAAAGGAAACAAAAGGAAAGCCAACAGTAGTGGTAGCTAATACTATAAAAGGAAAAGGCGTTTCATTTATGGAAAATAATGCAGGATGGCATGGAACTGCACCAAATATAGAGCAAAGAGACACAGCAATAAATGAATTGGAAGAAATGAGAAAGGGGTGCTTATAATGGGATTAGCAACAAGAGAAGCGTATGGAAAGGCATTAGTTGAGTTAGGAGCAGAAAATAAGGATATAGTTGTATTAGACGCGGACCTTTCAAAATCTACTAAAACAGCAGATTTTGCAAAAGCGTATCCAGAAAGATTTATAAATGCAGGTATAGCAGAGCAAAATTTATTAGGTATGAGTGCAGGTTTAGCTAGGTATGGAAAAATACCTTTTGCAAGTACATTTGCAGTATTCGCATCAGGAAGAGCTTTTGAAATAATAAGAAACTCAGTATGTTACCCAAATGCTAATGTAAAAATAGCAGCAACTCATGCAGGAATAACAGTAGGAGAAGATGGTGGATCTCATCAATCAATAGAAGATATAGCAATAATGAACTCTCTTCCAAATATGAGTGTATTAGTTCCAGCTGATGCAAAAGAAACAAATGAAATAATAAAATATGCAGCAAAACATAATGGACCTGTTTATATAAGATTAGGAAGATTAAATAGTGAAGATATATTTGAAGATGACTATAAATTTGAATATGGTAAGGGAGTTTGCATAAAGGATGGTAAAGACTGTACCATAATAACTACAGGTCTTATGACATCTATGGCAAAACAAGCTTGTGAATTACTAAAAGAAGAAAATATAGATGTGAGACTTATACATATGCCTACTATAAAGCCTATAGATAGAGAAATAATAGAGAAGGCTTCAAAAGAAACTAATTTTATATTAACTTGTGAAGAGCATTCTGTTATAGGTGGATTAGGACAAATTGTAGCATCAGTTACATCAGAAACAGTATCTACAAAAGTAGTTAAATTAGGTGTTAATGATGTATTTGGAGAATCAGCAACTCCAAAAGAATTATTAGAAAAGCATGGATTAACTAGTGAAAATATAGTTAAGTTAATAAAAGAAAATTTAAATAAATAGGGGGAAATTAAGGATATGAAAATATTTATAGATACAGCAAATGTAAGCGAAATAGTGGAAGCTAATAGTTGGGGAATAATAGATGGAGTTACTACAAATCCTTCTCTTATAGCTAAAGAAGGAAGAGATTTACAAGAAGTTATAAATGAAATATGTTCTATAGTAGATGGGCCAATAAGTGCGGAGGTTATAAGTTTAGAAGCTGATAAAATGGTTGAAGAAGCTATGGAATTAGTTAAATTACATAAAAATATAGTTATAAAAATACCTATGTGTATAGAAGGATTAAAGGCAGTTAAGGTATTAACAGAAAAAATATAAAAACTAATGTAACTTTAATATTCTCATCTCAGCAAGCTCTATTAGCAGCAAAAGCTGGAGCTACATATGTGAGTCCTTTTGTAGGAAGAGTTGATGATATAGGAGCTAGAGGTGTTGAGTTAATAGCTGAAATAGCCAGCATATTTGAAGTTCATAATATGCAAACAGAAATAATAGCAGCAAGTATAAGAAATCCTATACATGTATCAGAATGTGCATTAGCAGGATCAGATATTGCTACAATACCATTTGGAGTATTAAAGCAAATGGCTAAGCATCCTCTTACTGATATAGGTATAGAGAAGTTTTTAGCTGATTATAACAAGAAATAATTATAAGACTACATTTAGTACTTCTAAATAAGTAGTTAATAAAATTATTGAGAGTTATAACTAGTAAAATATATTATGAAATGAAAATAGCTATATTTAGAATGAGGAGAAGCTGAGCCTCTATGAGATTTTACTAAATATAGCTAGGATATGTAAAATAAAGTGTGCATTCTTCCAAAAAGTGGTGATAATTAAGATATTAAATATCATTAACGAAAAGGAAAGTGCACACTTTTTATGCTAAATAAAAGTGAAATTTTAAGAAAATTGATTGAAGAATATGATGTACAAACAATAAGAGATGTGCAAGAAATGTTAAAAGATTTGTTTGCAGGCACAATTCAAGAAAGGTTAGAAGCGGAGTTTGAAGATCACCTAGGATATGAACGATATATATGTCTACTCGAGATATATCAAGTCATCTTAAAAGTATTTACGGATGAAATTCATTACAAAGTTAGAAGTGAGGGGCGAATTATCAATAAAGTTGCATATATTGCAATAGGTATTAACTTAGAAGGTGTAAAAGAAGTTTTAGGTACATGGATAGGTGAAAATGAAAGTTCAAAGTATTGGTTAAAAGTACTTACAGATATTAAAAATAGAGGTGGTAAGGATATTTTAATCGATTCAGTAGATGGATTAATTGGCTTCTCAGATGTTATTAAAGCAGTATTTCCTAACACCGAAGTTCAAAGATTTGTAGTTCATCAAATTAGATACTCTTAATTATGTTTCATATAAGCATAGAAAAGAATTTGCAAGAGATTTGAAATTAGTATATGCTGCAATAATGGAGGATGTTGCCTTAAATGACCTGGCTCCATTTAAATATCGAAGCCAAGCCATAGTTGACTAGTTTTATTATTTCCACTGTCCGCTTAACAGGGGTAAGTTTAAAATTATATACACTTTCAGTACCTTGTTTACTAACAAGATATATCTACATTTGATTCATTAAGCACTTTAAAAAATGTTGTAAAATCATTGATTATACCATTTTTACACATTTGGTTCTCAATAAATAAATCAGCATTTTTATTAAATGGATCTATTGCTATTACCTTTCCTATGCCAGCTTTTTTTGCAGCTAAAAGCCCTGAATATGCATCTTCAATAACTAAACAATCCTCAGGTTTTAACTTAAGCTTGTCTGCAGCTATTAGGAATATATCAGGCTCTGGTTTACCTGGAAAGCTTCCATTATCAAAAGTAACTTTATCCAAATCAAACCAATTTCCTAGATTAAATATTTCAAAGTAAAAATCTACATTTTCTTTAACTGTTGCAGTGGCAATGGTCATAGGAATTTCTCTATGTTTTAGTTCGTTTAAAACATTAGTTAAACCATTTGTTAGTTTAAGGTCTTTGGGATGTTTTAGACAAAGTTCACGATAATATGCTTCCTTCTCAAGAGATAGTTTTTTTATTTCATCAGGTGTCAGAGAACTTGATATAAAGTGATTTAATATTTCTTTGTTAGTTCTACCATGTAAATTAATTAAAATATCTTCATCTGTCATAGAGCCACTAGCATATTTATTTACCATGTAAATCCAAGCCTCTTCATGTAAATGTGAATCTTGAAACATTGTACCATTAAAATCAAAAATTATTCCCTTCATAATTATTCCCCTTTGTATTTTTAAATTTTAATTATGCCCATCTGCTACTATTATGTCTACATATTGTTCATAGTGCTGTTTTACTTCTTTACTGATTGTATAATCTGTTATTAGATAATCTATATCATGTAGGTCGTAAAATACATAAAAATCATCTTTATTTAATTTTTTGTTATCTGCAACTAAGTATTTTGTCCTCGAATTATTAAGTGCTATTCTTTGAGCCTCGCCTTCTTCCACATTATAAGTAGAAATATCTTCGTTATGAATGCCGTTTGAACTTATAAAGGCTTTTGTAAAGTTTAAGTTTTTTAAGGTAGAATTCGCAATAGGGCCTACAAGTGCACCTGTATTTTTTCTGAAATCACCACCTGTGAGTATTATATTAGCTGAATTAGATTGCTTTAATATATCGAAAACAGGATAGTTATTAGTGATTATTCGAATACGTTTATTTATTAGATGACGAGCTAATAATTCAATAGTAGTTCCAGGTCCAAGAAAGACTGTATCTCCATCGTGTATATTGGAAGCTGCAATTTTTGCAATTTGTTCTTTCTCATTCATCTGAAGCTTTAGTTTTTCAGAGTGTGAGAGTTCTTGGTCTATAGCATAAGAAATGCTTTGTGCTCCTCCATGTATTCTAATTATTTTACCTGCTTTATCTAATTCATCTAAATATCTTCTTACAGTCATGTCAGAAACGTTTATATCATTTATTATTTCGTTAACTGTCACTATACCTTGATTATTTATCTTGTTTAATATTTTAACTAATCGTTCTCTTTTTAACATAATTTATCACTCACTTTAAACATAATTTATAACTCACTTTAAGCATAATTTATCATACAAACAAAACTAAGTCAATATAAACAAACAAAAAATAACTAACAAAACAAACAAAAAACAAACAGCTAGATTTTGTTTTGCTTAAAATGATTGAAGTCAGTAATATAGCTAAAACTTGGCTTATAATACAAAGTTATAAAATGCGAGAAAACGCTTGACTAAATAAAATTGTAGAGTTAGAATTAAAACAAAAGATAACAAAAACAAAATATAATCAAACACAAAGAAACAGTGATGCTAAATTCTGGAGTTTAAAAATGCAGGGTTACTAAATCTTGAAGTTTTTTAAATACAGCGTTGTAAAATTCTTAAGTTATTAATTAAAAAATAGGGGGATAGACTTATGTTCAAAAAAATTACCTAATGACTTTATATTTGGTGGTGCTACAGCGGCTTATCAAGCTGAAGGCGCTACAAAAGAAGGTGGTAAAGGAGCTGTTGCGTGGGATGAATTTTTAGAAAAGCAAGGAAGATTTAGCCCAAATCCTGCAAGTGACTTTTATAATAAATTTGCAGATGACATAGAATTATGTGAAAAGTTCGGTGTCAATGGTATAAGGATATCTATAGCTTGGACTAGGATTTTTCCAACTGGAACTGGGGAAGTAAATAAAGAGGGAGTAGACTACTATCATAGAATTTTTGAAGAGTGTAAAAAGAGAAACGTAACTCCATTCGTAACTCTACATCACTTTGATACTCCGAAAACACTATTTGATAAAGGAGATTTTCTTAATAGAGATACTATAAGTGCTTTTGTAGATTACGCAGAATTTTGTTTTAAAGAGTTTAGTGAAGTAAGGTACTGGGCTACATTTAATGAAATTTATCCAGTAGCTACAAATCAATACTTGTTAGGGGTTTTTCCTCCATCTATAAAATTTGATTTTACTAAAATTATTCAATGCTTACATAATATGATGTTAGCTCATGCTATGACAGTTAATTTATTTAAGGATAATGAATATCCTGGAGAGATTGGGGTTGTCCATTCTTTAGAAACTAAATATCCAAATAGTGATTCGAAAGAAGATAAAAGAGCTTGTTTTCTAGAGGATGCTTTATCAATAAGATTCTTGTTAGATGCTACATACCTTGGATATTATTCCGATGAAACTATGGAAGCCATTGATTATATTTGCAAGAATAATAATGCAACTTATGAATTTAGAGATGAAGATTTTGAGGTTATGAAAAAAGCATCTAATAGAAATGATTATCTAGGAATAAACCACTATCAATGCCATTTTGTTAAAGCATATGATGGTGAAAGTATGATCTATCATAATGGAACAGGTGATAAAGGAAGTTCAGTATATAGAGTTAAAGGTATAGGAGAACGTGTATATAAGGAAGGTTTACCTAGAACTGATTGGGATTGGTTAATTTACCCTGAAGGTATGTATGATATACTTATGAGAATTAAAAATGATTATCCTAATTACAACAAAATTTATATAACTGAAAATGGTATGGGATATAAGGATGAATTTGATAATGGAATAATAATGGATAAACAGCGTATAGACTACATAAAAGTTTACTTAGAAGCAATCAGTGATGCAATAGCTGATGGAGTAGATGTAAAAGGATACTTCCTTTGGTCTTTAATGGATTTATTCTCATGGACAAATGGATATAACAAGCGTTATGGTCTATTCTATGTAGATTTTGAAACTCAAAAAAGATATCCAAAAGAATCTGCATATTGGTATAAGCGCGTTAGCGAAACTAAAACAATAATATAAAAACATTACATTGAATATTTACTAGGAGGAATTGATATGAATAGAGAAGAATTACAAATGCTTGGATTTGAGATAGTTGCTTATGCAGGGGATGCAAGAAGCTCATTAATGAAATTATTAAAAGAAGTTAGAAATGGTAACTTTGATAATGTTGAGGCACAGTTAAAAGATGCAGATGAAAATCTTTCATTAGCTCATAATGCACAAACTAAAATGCTAGCAGAAGAAGCTTCGGGAAAAAGCATGGATTTAAGTGTAATATTTATTCATGGCCAAGATCATTTAATGACAACTCTTTTATTAAGAGAGCTTGTTCAAGATTTTATTGAGCTTTATAAAAAAACAAAATAAAAAAGAATCTAATAGGGGGAATTTCCAATGGATTTTATAATAAAGCAAATTGAAAAGGGTAAACCATTTTTCGAAAAGATTTCTAGAAATATTTATTTATCAGCTATTAGAGATGGATTTTTGACAGCAATGCCAGTTATTTTATTTTCAAGTATATTTATATTAATTGCAGCAGTTCCAAATTCATTTGGATTTTATTGGCCAGATAATATTTCTAACTGGTTATGGAAAGTTTATGGATATTCAATGGGAGTAGTTGGACTATTAGTTGCGGGAACTACAGCAAGGTGTTTAACTGAGTCAATGAATAGAACTATGCCAAAGAATAAGATTATAAACTCTACATCGACTATGTTAGCATCAATAGTAGGATTTTTACTTTTAAGTGTTAATCAAATTGATGGTGGTTTTGCTACTGATTACATGGGTACAAAGGGTCTTATGGCTTCCTTTGTATCAGCATTTATTACGGTTAATATTTATAAGTTTTGTGTAAAAAAAGACATAACTATAAAAATGCCAAAAGAAGTTCCGGGAACAATTTCTCAAACATTTAAGGATGTTTTCCCTTTTGGATTTTCTATATTAGCAATGGTTTGTATTGACTTAGCAGTTAGAACTATTATAGGAACTTCTTTTGCAGAAGCTATTATAACTCTTTTACAACCATTATTTACAGCAGCAGATGGATATTTAGGAATTGCAATAATATGGGGAGCTATGGCATTTTTCTGGTTTGTAGGGGTTCATGGTCCATCAATAGTAGAGCCTGCAATAGCTGCTATTATATATGCAAATGTTGCGACTAACTTAGAATTATTCCAGGCGGGAGAACATGCATCAAATGTTTTAACAGTTGGATTAGGTAACTTTGTAGGAACAATGGGAGGAACAGGAGCTACTTTAATAGTACCTTTTATATTCTTATTACTCGCAAGATCTAAACAATTAAAAGCAGTTGGTAAAGCTTCAGTAGTACCTGTATGCTTTGCAGTAAATGAACCTTTACTTTTCGCAGCTCCAATTATACTAAATCCATATTTCTTTGTGCCATTTTTATTAACACCAATGGTAAATGTTTGTTTATTTAAATTCTTTGTAGATGTAATTGGAATGAATAGTTTTATGTATGTTCTACCATGGGCAACGCCAGCTCCAATGGGACTAATATTAGGTACAGGATTTAGTTTATGGGCAGTTGTATTAATGGCAGTTTTAATTGTTGTAGACTTCATAATATACCTACCATTCTGTAAAGCTTACGATTCACATTTATTAGAAGTAGAATTAGAGCAAGCGGAAGAAGAAACTAAAGAAGAAGCTAAAGATATTGTAAGAGAACCTGAAGTTGCTTTAAGCACGAGTAATGGGGAATTAGAAGTTAGTTCAGATTTAGTGGACAGAGTAGCTAAAAGTATAAATGTATTAGTTTTATGTGCAGGGGCAGGAACTAGTGCTATGTTAGCAAATGCTTTAGAAGAAGGTGCAAAAGAGTGTGATATTCCTATATCTTCAGCTGCTGGAGCATATGGGTCACATTATGAAATTATGAAAGATTTTGATATGATAATTCTAGCTCCACAAGTTGGTTCTTACTATGATGACATAAAGCAAGATACTGATCGTTTAGGAATTAAATTAGTGGCTACAAAAGGAGCTGAGTATATTAATTTAACTAGAGCACCTAAAAAGGCTGTGGATTTTGTAACAAGCCAAGTATGCAAGTAAAATAAAAGGGGGATGAAAAGGTATATGGGGAAAAAAATAGTATCTTTTTTGATGCTAGTATGTCTTACGGTATTTATGGTTCAACCATATAATGTGGAGGCTTCAGGAATTCCGTATGATGATCTAGAAAAGTATGTCGACAAAGATGGATTACAAGAAGTTTATGACACTATATTTGATGAAAATCTTACAAAGAAGGATGTTAAGATAGTACCTGAAGATGAAGCTAAAGATCATCCAGTTGCTATGGTAAGATTGGAAAATGGAAAGGTAGCCTATTATGTTAATGGTGAACCATATTATCCACTAGCTATAGAAACAGGGTGGTGGGATACTCGTGTAGATGATAATGGTAAGGAAAATTCAAATTCAAATGATGTAGGAGATAACTTCAAAGATATCACTGATGAAGAGTGGAATTCATATTTTTCAGATATGAAAAATATTGGTTTTAATACAGTTCAACTTATGACATATTGGAGAGATTGGGAGCCTGTACAAGGAGAGTATGATTTTACTTTTTTAAATCATGTAACAGATCTTGCAGCAAAGAATGGATTAAAAACAGAATTGATAATTTTCTTCCATAGTCAGACAGATAATATTCCAAGAGAAATGGATGATTTCTGGGGATACAAATTTGATAGTAAGACTATAGATGATAAAGAGTATGCACTTACTATGCAGTGGGGAAATGGTCTTACATCATCAGCAGATATTAGAGCCCATAGAGATAAGCATAATAATGCTAGTGCAGGAATTGAAAACTTCTTGGAATATTGGCATCCTGAAGTGTTTGAAGGAGTTACAAATGCTTTAGAAGCACTTGGTAAAAACTTTGTGAATTCACCTAATATTATAGGATATCAGATTGGAAATGAAGAAGGATTTAATTATTATGTTGATAATGGAAATGACAAAAATCCGTATTATAAAGAATTGAAAGAAATGTATAAATCTGATCCAAAAAATGCAGGTAAAGATGATAACAAGTTCCGTGCAGAAACAATTAATAATTTATGGAAATGTTTCAGTAATGCTATTCACAAAGGAGATCCTTATAAACCAACTACTACAAATACTCAATCTGGAAATACAGAAAAATGGGGAGTTACAGATGATCAGTATGCTCCTGATGGAATGACTCTAGATCTTTATAAGAGTGTAGATATGATTGGAAGTATGTTCTATGGCGAAGCTCATAAATTATATGAAAATCTTGATACTGTCTACAATACTTATAAAAAGGGAAATATAAAGGATACTTACGCAACAGGACTTCCTATATTGTTCCCAACAGAAATAAGTGGAACTATGAATGATGGAAGTGTTGCAAAACAGATTACTGCTCAGACAATAGCTAGAGGTGGTCAAGGAATAGGTATATATTGTTATGGAGAATTATATAATGACTTCGAAAATAATGGAACAAGTTCTCCAAAACCAGTTCTTGGAACTGTTAAAACAATGCTTCAAGTACTTGAAGATAACAAAGAGCTTATCCATTCAGGATTACCTATAACAGCTGACATGACAAAAAATATCTTTATGGAAATTAAAGAAATAAGTAATGGACAGGAAGAACAAGGAAATCCTAAATTAGATGTACTTGAAGGACAAGATAAGAATGCTCTTGGAGTACTTCATTTTCCTGGAAACTCAAATAGAGGAAATGGATCAGCTGGAAGTACAAAGAGAACAGTAACTGTAACACTTTCTGCAAAAGAGTCAGGAAATTATAAAGTAACATTAGCTAAGACAGACGGTACTGTTGAGGTTAAGACTGTTAATGTTGAAGAGAATAAAGGTACAGCTGAGTTTACGGTTGATACAACAGGTTTAGATGTTGTGTATATTACTGCTGAAAAGGTGTTGTAGAGGCTATCCTAGAATCAATTATTAGGTAAAGTAAGTCAGGATATTCTAATTGATAGACTACAAAAGATAATAGAAGATGAAGAGCTAAGTAAAATTTTGCTTGGCTCTTTTTTGTGGTGTGCCCAGCATGGATAACAACTGATGCTTTTAGAAATGGACGAGTTTGCAATACAAAATAAAGTCCTACATTATCTGAGTGGTTTACACCTCCTTCCTACTTACTACAGGAACTAGGACTACATGAAACCACCACATAGAAGTTTCTTTAGAATTTAGTGTAACTTTTGGTGCACTAGTGGCAAAATTTTTAAGCTGATTTGTAAAAAGTGTGGACACTTGGACAGCAAAATAGTAAATTGGACATCAAAAAAATAGTTGGTGTACTATGATAAGCACCAGTTATTTCGATGATTTTACTAAAATAGTACAGTAAGTACACTAGAATTATAAAACTTATAAAAAATAGTAAAATAATATAAGTTTATAATGTTTAGCAATGTTAGTGTACTGCTGTACCAATATTTATTGTTTCATTTAAAATATTAAATAGAGACATTATACATCTCCGTCTTAAACACCCAAACTAATTAATTTTATGATAATTTAATTTCTTGGCAATAAAAATGTTATTTAATTAAGTTAATATACTGGCCAGAGACGAGAGAGCCTTTAGTTTTTACTAAGTGCTCTTTTTGTCGTTTTAAGGCAATTATTTTATTGGGGGATAAAAAAATGAAAAATTAGTATTTGCTCACAGGGGGATGTCAGTACTAGCACCAGAAAATACTCTATCAGTATTTGAATTATGTAAGAAGAATGGTATAAAGTGGTTTGAGTGTGATATAGATATTTTAAAATACAAAACAATAGTAATAAGTCATGATGAAACGTTAGACAGATGTACTGACAAAACGGGGTCATTATATAATCTTTACAAAGAAGATTTAGAAAAAATTGATGCAGGTAGTTGGTTTAGTGATGAGTATGAGGGAGAAAAAATTCCAACACTTGATGAGTTAATTGAATTAATTAATAAGTATAAGCTAAATGTTAACTTTGAATTAAAATCATGCTGTGGGGAAAAAGATTTAACAGAAGCTTTAATAAAAAGATTTGTAGAAGCAATAAATAAATTAGATAAAGACAGAGAAATAATAGTATCTAGCTTTAATCCACTAATGTTATCAAAATTCAAAGATATAAGACCAGATGTACCTGTTTTTTGTTTATAAGTGTGTACCTAAGAATGAAATGGAATTAAAAGAAAATGAAAATAAAGATAAAGTAGCTTTAAAAAGGATTAATACATGTTATGAAAATGCCGCCAATATGGATGGCATCATTAACAGCTCTTTCTGTTTATTGGTGTTATATAAACTTAATTTATACAGTGCCATATTTACAAGCAGTATTTAACATCTCACAATCACAAGCATCAATATTTGGGATAATAAATACAGGAACTATGGGAGTAGCAGCAGGATTAATATCTGGAACTATATCTGATTACTTATTTAAGTAATCTTCTAAAATGATGTTCGTTTCACTAGAATTAACAGAAGTAACATTAATTGCAACATTAGTAATGCCAAAAGGTGAAAATATGCTTATGTTAAGTATTGTATTATTAATGTTATTCTCATTCTCAATCTTCTTGGCAAAAGGAATTATTTTAGCTCCAATTATTGAAGCAAATGTACCAAAAGATCATTCAGGCTCATCAATGAGTGTAGGATCATTTGCGGCTTATGCACCTGTGTTTTGGGCGCATGGATTAAATGGAAAGATAATAGACAATCATGAGCCAATAGTTGCATATCAAAAAATATTTACTATAGGAGCAGTAGTTGCTATAGTAGGAATGGTATGTGCAGGTGTTTTAGTATATATGAATAAGAAAAATAAGAATAATAATGTTGATGAAAGTAACACATAATTTATATTTGATATAATAGATATATACTTAAAGGGACATTCAAGAATGGATTAAGAAGCTTATAGATAAAGTAGTTTTAGAAACTATATATAAGTATGAGATTAATAACTAGCATATTGAATTGATAATATAATTAAGATAGTATTATACTATTGAGATAAAAAAATCATAAATGGAGAAATAAATATATGTTTACGATAATGATAATAGATGATAACGAACAATTACAAAATGAACTTGGAAATCTTTTAACATCTAATGGATATTTAATAATAAAATCAAGAGAGTTTAATAACATTTCAAAACTAGTAAAAGAACAAAGTCCTCATCTAATTCTTTTAGATATTAATTTACCACAAGATGACGGGTTTAAAATATGTACAGAGATAAGAAGCTTTTCTAATGTACCAATAATATTTATAACAAGTAGAAACACAAATATTGATGAAATTATGGGTATAACTTTAGGTGGAGATGACTTTATTACAAAACCATATAATACTCAAATTCTATTAGCAAGGATATCTTCTCTTTTAAAAAGAGCTTACCCAAATGAAAATACTATGGATACTCTTGAATACGATGGATTAAAGTTAAATATATTATCAAGTACAATAGAGCACGAAGGAAATGTGGTAGAGCTAACTAAAAATGAACTTAAGATTCTACATTATTTATTAAATAATAAAGGCAAAATAGTTTCTAGATATGACATAATGGAGTATCTATGGGATAGTTCTCTATTTGTAAATGATAATACTCTTACAGTAAATATAACTAGAATAAGAAGTAAACTAGAAGAAATAGGTATCAAGGAACTTATAAAAACTAAAAGAGGACAAGGATACATAATATGAGTTTAAGAGATTTTTTTAAAAGTAGAACGGGAATAATTTTATTAAATATTATATCTTTATTAACATTAATAGTTTTCTTAGTAAGTACAGGAAATACTTTTGATACCATAAAAGTCATTATGTTAGTATGGATTTTAATTTTAGGAGCATTTTTAATATATGAATATAAAAAAAGAAAAGTATTTTTTAATGAAGTATTAAGATGCGTAGAAAATTTAGATAAAAAGTATCTTATTAGTGAAATAATAGAAGAACCTCCTTATATTGAGGCTGGTTTATATTATTATTTACTAAAAAAAGCAAGTAAGTCTATGCGTGATGAAATTAATATAGAAAAAAATAAGCGTAAAGATTATAAAGAGTACATAGAACAATGGGTTCATGAAGTAAAAACACCAATATCATTAATTAAATTAATAGAGGAAAACAATAAGACAAATAAGTCATCATCAGTATTACAGCAATTAGAGGATATAGATAGATATGTGGAACAGGCTTTATTTTATGCAAGAAGTGAAGATGTAGAAAAGGATTATTTAATAAAAGAAATATCTTTAGAGGAGTGTGTACATAAAGTCATAACAAGAAATAAGCAGGTGTTTATTTTAAATAATATAGACATTGAAATAGATAATACAGATATAAATATTTATTGTGATAGTAAGTGGTTAGAATTTATATTAAATCAGATAATAGTAAACGCTGTGAAGTATAGAAGTAATGAAAATCCTATGATTAAAATAAAATCTGTATCTATCAAAAATGGTAATCAACTTATTATAGAAGATAATGGAATAGGCATACCTAAAGATGAATTAAATCGTGTATTTGAAAAAGGTTTTACAGGAAACAAAGGAAGAATGATAAGTAAATCTACAGGAATTGGGCTATATTTATGTAAAAAACTATGTGATAAATTAGGTTTATTAATAAAAATAGAATCAGAAGAAAACTTATATACTAGAGTCATAATTACTTTTCCAAAGGGAAATTTTTGTAAGTTTTAATATAGCGAGTCTTTAAGACTCGTTTTATTTTGCTAATGTTACGATAATGTAACGTTAAAGTAATATTAAATTGAATCAAGTAATACCAAAATGAGTTAAAATTTTGTTGAGGTGATAATAATGGGTGAAATATTAAAAATAAAGAATGTGGAAAAGTACTATGGGAATAAAGGAAATGTAGTAAAGGCAATTGATGATATAAGTTTAAAAGTAAGTAAAGGTGAATTTATAGGTGTAATGGGGCCATCAGGTTCTGGGAAAACAACTTTATTAAACTTGATAGCAACAATAGATGAAGTAAGTTCCGGTCATATTTATATAGATGGTCAGGATTTAACTGAAATAAATCAAAAAAATATAGCGAAGTTTAGAAGAGAAAATTTAGGATTTATATTTCAAGATTTTAATTTATTAGATACATTAACTATTCATGAAAATATAGCATTAGCTTTAACCATAAATAAAACTAAGAAAAGCGAAATAGATAATAAAGTAATAGAGACAGCAAAAGAATTGGGAATTGAAGAATTACTTTCAAAGTATCCATATGAGGTATCAGGAGGTCAAAAACAAAGAACTGCTTGTGCAAGGGCATTAATAACAAATCCTAAACTTATTTTAGCAGATGAACCAACAGGAGCACTTGATTCAAAGTCAGCTCAGATGTTAATTGAGATGATTTCAAATTTAAATAAAGATTTAGGTGCTACTATATTGATGGTAACTCATGACTCTTTTACTGCAAGTTATTGCGATAGGATATTATTTATAAAAGATGGTAAAATATTCACTGAATTGGTTAAAGGAGAAAATACACGTAAGCAATTTTTCAATAAAATACTAGATGTAGTTGCATTGTTAGGCGGTGATGTAAGGGATGTACGTTAAACTAGCACTAGGTAATGCAAAGAAATCTATTAAAGATTACTTAATTTACTTTATTACTATAACAATATGCGTAAGCTTGTTTTATGCATTTACATCATTATCAAGCTCAGGTTATGAGTTAATTACAGAGGAATCTTTAAACTTTGAAAAGTTAAAAATAATATTAAAGTATTCAACATATGTAATTACAGCTATATTATCTCTTCTTGTAGTATATGTAAATAAATATATGATAAGAAGAAGGCAAAGGGAATTTGCAACATATATATTGCTAGGAGCGGAACAAAAAAGTGTTGCGTTGATGTTTTTTATTGAAACATTAATAATTGGAATTATAGCAATAATATGTGGCATATTTATAGGAACGTTATTTTCACAAGTAGTTACTGCAATAGTTCTTATTACGGCAAAACAAGAAATAACATTTTCTTTTAGGCTGTATATGGATACCGTAGCAATAACCTTTATATTCTTTATATCAATGTTTTGTATAATAGGATTATATAATATTAGAATACTAAAAAAATTAAAACTTATGAATATGATGAATGCACACAAGCAAGTAGAGTTTCAGTTTAAAAGAAGTAAAAAAGTATACATAGTCATATTTAGTATAGCAGTAATTTTATATAGTATTTGTGGATACTGTACATTCAAACTAATAAAATCAATTGATGATCCTATTATTTTAATAAATAACAAATTAATTTTTGAAGTTATATCTTTAGTAACTTTTATAATAGGTACATATTTATTATTTTACTCTATTGCTTATATAATGATACATATAAAAAATAAGTGCACAAACTTTAAATACGAAAATACAAATCTATTCTTAATAGGATCGATAGTATCAAAGATTAAAACAGCACCAATTTTAATGGCTACAATATCGTTAACATTTTTAGGTGGTGCAATAAGTTTTATTATGACTCTTTTTATGTCTCAATGGAGTT
This sequence comes from Faecalimicrobium dakarense, assembly GCF_000499525.1. Lineage (GTDB taxonomy): Bacteria > Bacillota > Clostridia > Peptostreptococcales > Peptostreptococcaceae > Faecalimicrobium > Faecalimicrobium dakarense. The sequence goes on from NZ_HG529268.1 coordinate 31,775, forward strand.
TAGGGTACTTAGATTACAGAGTACCATTTGACATACAGATAGGAAATGAGTATAGCTATGGATTTAGAGAAGAATATAGTATAAATGATATAGAAGATATACCAAAAATAGATTACAGTGAAGTTGTTAAGTATTTAAATGACAATGACTATGATATAGAAAACTATTGTCAGGTAGAAAAATACTTCATTAATAAAGAAGATTTTTATATAAGAGATACAAATAATATACCCATAATAGCAATAAAAGTAAGTGATTTTAACAAGCTAAGAAGTATGTTAGGCTATAAAGAAATAAAACTTAAAAGTAATGAGTTTACTACACAGTGGCACAGAATGATAGATGAAGAAGGTAGAAATAAGTATATAAAAGAAAATTCAATTTTAAATATAGATGGGAAGGAGTTAAAAATTAGCTCTAATCCATACCACGATGAATCAATAGGGGAAGGAATTTATAATGTTTACTCAGATAATATTATAATTTTACCTGATAAAGTATGTGAAAAATTAACTTTATCAGGTACTGATTTTTTTTGCTAATATTAATAATAAAGTAAGTAATGAAAAGGCGATTGAGTTTGGATATGATTATGTACCTAATTGGTTTAAGAAAAATAATGAGAACTTAGTTAAAAAATATAGTTCTAAAGAAGATATAACTGATTACATTATTGGTGCAAGAATAAAATCAGTAGAAACTAATAACATTTTAAATGTAAGTTTGGGTATGAGAATATTAGGAATATATCTAGGTACAGTGTTACTTATGATAAGCTTAACAGTTCTTTCACTACAACAACTATCAGACTCTATAGAGCATAAGGATAGGTTTAATGTACTTAAAAAACTTGGAGTAGAAGATAATGATATAAATAAAATTATCTTAAAACAAATATCTATGTATTTTATAATACCTATAGCTATTGCAATAGTTGGGTTTGTAATTTTTATATATAATTTCTATCTTATATATTCTCCAGTAATTAGTTCTTATATTGGAGGTGAAACTTTTGTTTTAAGCATAGTGATTGCTCTAGTTCTAATTATATGTATTTATATATGTTACTTTATAGGTACATATTATACCTTTAAGAGAAATATAGACAAATAATTTAATAGATAGATTTAAAAAATATAGTATAGTTGAGCAAATAAGAAAAGAATAGCTTAGATTAAATAAACCTAGATTACGTAGTAAATTACTGTAATCTAGGTTTATTTTTTATTTAAAGTAATAAATAATCTTGCAATATTTAAGTATATTTTTATAGTAGCGTCATCAATAGGAGATTTATTGCAAGCATATTAGATAGGAATAATTAAAAATTTTGTATCAACTAGTATTGAGTATAGTGGTGCTAAATAAATAAAAAGTCTCATAGGATATTATAAAAATTAAATTTAGGGGTGAAGTATGAAAAAATATAAAAGACAACAACAAAATTCATATAAATACACCATAGCTAATACTAATCTAAGGGAAGAAAAATCTACTTCTTCAAATGTAATAACTGTAATACCTGCAGGGTCTAAGGTTCAAGTTATCGACGCTGAAGAAGATTGGTATGAAGTATTATATAATGGACAAAGCGGGTATGTATATAGTGATTATTTATCCAAAACTAAATATACATGGACAGATGTTACTTTAAGGTCTTATCCATCTGCTGAGTCAAATCCAGTAACTGCAATTCCTCCAAAATCTATAGTACAAGTGTTGTCTGTAAATGGAGACTGGAGTCATGTTATGTATGATAATCAAGAAGGATATATATTTAGCTATTTCCTTTCTGATGATGGAAATCCACCTGAAGGATATGATTTTAAGTACTTTTATACAGATATGGAGAGGTTTGTAAATGATAATCAAATTAAAAGCCCAACTATAAATTTAATTACAACAGATTTAGAAAATAAGCTTACATATATTTTTGAAAAAAATAATGATGGTTCATGGAAATTACTAGATAAGTGGTCATGTACAGTAGGTAAATCTAGTACACCAACTATTAAGGGAACCTTTTATGTTAGTGGTAGAAAGCCTTACTTTGGCTCTGATACTTATAGAGTAAAATACGCTACTAGAATTCGAGGTAGTTACTATTATCATTCAATTTTATTTAATGCAGAGGGAACTGAAATAATTGATGATAGGCTTGGCATGGCTTTGAGCCATGGATGTATTCGATTAGCTGTAGAAAATGCTCATTGGATTTATGATAATGTATTAGATAAAACCACTATAATTATAAATTAATTTAATATATAGGCTATGTTAGGTAATTGTCTAACAGAGCCTATATTTATCGAATTAAAAAATAGCATTAAAGCGAAGTGGGCCATTTTTTTATAAAAATTTGCCTTTAAACCCTCCACCCTTCACTTCATTTACATCATTTATACATATTAAAGCTTTATCATCAATAGAATAAACTAATTCTTTAAATTTAGCTATTTCACTAGTTTTTACAATACAATAGAGTAACTTCTTCTTATGATGAGTGTAAGCACCTTCTGCTTCTAAATATGTAACTCCTCTTTTTAACTTATTCATTATACAATTTGCTATTTCTTCATCGTAATCAGATACTACCATTATAGATTTTTGACTATTAAAAGAATCCTTTACTATTGCCATTGTATGAGATGCTAGATACATAGCTATTAAAGTATATAGTGCTAATCTAAATCCAAACAAAATTCCTCCAACGCTAACAACGAATAAATTTACAGTAACAAAGGTATTTTTCATTTCAATATTAAATTGTTTTTTTAAGGCTGCAGCAATTATATCTAATCCACCTACACATGCTCGAGATTTAAAAATTAAGCCCATTCCAGTACCATTAAGTAAGCCGCCATAAATACATTGAATCATAGGATCATTAAGTTGAACATATCTATATAAGTCTTGGGTTACGCCTAATGCAAAAGAAAATAAAAACATGTTTACAAAACTTATTATTAAAAAGTCTTTATCTAAGTACTTTATTCCTACTATAAATATTGGAATATTGATTATAAACGTACTTACACCTTGATTTATGTCAAATATATGATGAAGAATTACACCTATTCCAGCAACACCTCCACTTAGAAGATTAGCTGGAGTTAGAAAAGCATTTATACCTATTGCACATAAAAAAATACCAAATAACATTAACGTACACCTAAATACATAGTCATAATTTTTTCTTATAGATAAATTTTTATTTATCATTTATATTTCTCCTTAACAAATATAGTTATAATATATAGTATTAAACACTTATAACTTATATGATTTAGAATATTTTAAAGAATATAAAAATAGTTTTATTGATAATAGATTATTCAAAACAACAGAAAGATAGGGAGTCGTATTTACGACTCCCTATAAGTTTATTTAAATTGATTTGTGAATTTTTGATTTTTTTCTTCTTTGCATTGGCATCCATCTTTATATTCTGGGCAAGTACCTTCTAGTCTTTTCTTTGTAGTGCAAGACATTTTTACATCACTTTTACTATTAAACTTTGGTTGTTTGTTTTTCATTAATTTGTCCTCCTAGTAATAGTTTTGATACATTCTTATTATTATCAGCTTTAAGAAAAAATATTGTATTAAAAAGCATTTACTAAATTTAACTATGGATATGTTTTTTATAAAAGTTGCATAGATTTTGTATTTAACATATAATAAATATACTTAATTAAGTATATTTAAAAAGGTGGAAAGGTTAAATATGAAAAGAGCAAATACTAAAATGATGAAAGAGATAAATAAAAATATTATAAGAAATTGCTTTAGAACAGAACTAGATTCAACAGCAGCTCAACTATCTCAAAAAACTGGGCTAAGTGTAGTAACAGTAAATGCTTTGCTAAAAGAAATGGTTGAAACTAAAGAAGTACTAGTAGGACAAAATATCCCATCAAATGGTGGTCGTCCATCTACTGTATATAAATACAATGATATGTTTAGGTGTGCAGCTATAATATTTGGATTTACTAGAAATGATAAGAACTACATAAAAATCTTAGTAACTAATTTATTAGGTAAATGCATTTATGAAGAAGAAAATATTTTTGAAAATGTAAATGATAATAGCTTTAATGATATTTTGGATATACTTTTTGATAAATATGAAAGTATAGAAGCTATAGCCTTTGGACTTCCTGGTACTGAAGAAAATGGAGTAATAACTATCAATGATTATCCTGATATAGTAGGAGATACATTTTTAAAACATTATAAAGAAAAATATAAAGTTCCTGTAATTTTTGTAAACGACATAAATGCAGCTGTTAACGGATATTATCACAATAAATTAGATAACAATCATACACAAACTGTAGTAGGATTGGTATTTAATAGAGTTCATTTACCAGGTTCAGGTATAGTAATAAATGGAGAAATACATACTGGAAAATCTAATTTTGCAGGAGAAGTTGCTTATATGCCAATTGGTATTGATTGGATAAATTTAGATTATTATGATTGTGAAAAAGTATGTAGCGCTATTGGAAAGCTTATAGCTATGATGAGCTGTATCATTGCACCTGATTATTTTGTAGTTTACGGAGACTTCTTTAATGTAGAAAGTGAGAAAAAAATAAAAGAAAATGCTAATAATATGCTACAAAACCACTTTGATGCAAATATAATTGTATGTGATGGATTTGAAGAAGATTATAAATCGGGAATGATAAGAGCTTCATTAGAAATATTAAAAAATAGCGAGAGAATTTTTTAAATATAGCAAAGATAAGGGGGAAAAGATATGTTAACAGTATTATTAGCAATCATTTACATTGCATTTATTAGTTTAGGATTACCAGATGCAATATTAGGTTCTGCTTGGCCTATAATTCATCAAGATTTAAATGTTCCAGTATCTTATGCAGGACTTGCAACTATGATTGTTGCTGGAGGGACTATTATTTCAAGCTTTTTTAGTTCTAAACTGATAAAAAGATTTGGTACAGGGAAGATAACTACCTTCAGTGTATTTTTAACAGCAGCAGGATTATTAGGTATTTATTCTGCGCCTAGTTTTATATGGATATGCTTGCTTGGAATTCCTTTAGGTTTAGGTGCAGGAGCTGTAGATACTGCATTAAATAACTTTGTTGCAATTTATTATGAAGCAAAGCATATGAACTGGCTTCATTGTTTTTGGGGTATAGGAGCTACATCAGGACCATATATTATGTCATTATATTTATTAAAAGAAAATGGTTGGAGAATGGGTTATGCAACTATTGGTATTATTCAAGCAGTACTAGTAGTGTGTCTTTTCATTTCTTTACCGTTATGGAAGAAGTTTGAAAATGAAAATAATGAAGAAGAAAAAAATAGTAGTACTGATGTAAGTGTATCAACTTTATTAAAATTACCTGGAGCTAAACCTGCTCTTATATCTTTTTTATGTTATTGTGCAGTAGAACTTACGACTGGGTTATGGGCAAGTTCGTTTTTAGTTGTAAATAATGGATTATCAGCAGAATTGGCTGCTAAATGGGTATCTTTATATTATTTAGGAATTACAGTAGGAAGATTTTTAGCAGGGTTTATAGCTGTGAAGCTAAGCAATAAGCAAATGATTAGAATGGGTCAAATTATTTGTGTTATAGGAGCTTTATGTTTAATTATGCCACTATCAAATAATTTACAATTAGTTGGTTTGATACTAATAGGTCTAGGTTGTGCACCAATTTATCCAGCGATGCTTCATGAAACTCCAAATAGATTTGGAAAAGAATTGTCTCAAGGTATAATGGGAATCCAAATGGCTACGGCGTATGTGGGTAGTACGTTGGTACCACCTTTGTTTGGTATGATATCAAAGTTCAGTGGATTTGGCATTTTACCATATTTCTTAATAATTTTAATAATAGTAATGCTTATATCATCAGAAATGGTTAGTAAAGTATGTAAAAATAGTTGATGTTCACTTATGGACCATAGAATTAAAAGTGAGATAAGAAGTATTAAGCTAGTAAAAAGGGAGGAGATTAATATTTACTTTGAATTTGATGATTTTTATATAGATTTAGTTGATAATAAAGACTTAACTGATATTGTTGACATATATAATTCAAATAAACTTTTCTTAATTAACCATGTAGGCAATGAAAATGTAACGCTAGAGTGGGTGGCTAGAGAGCTAGATATAATGAAAAATGAAGGCTTCTATTCTTGTAAAGTAATTCAAAAAAAATCAAATAGCACAGTAGGACTAATCGACTTCAAGCTAGATAAAGAAACATACCTTTCTATACTTATGATTAATAATAAGTATAGAGGAAATGGCATTGGAACAATAATATATGAATCATTGGAAAGCTATATAAAGTCTTTTGGTAGTACTAGTATAAGAATAGATGTTGTAGAAAATTATGATAAACATGTTTTTGATTTTTGGATAAAAAATGGGTTTAAAAGTATGGAGAATATAACATTAAATTGGAATGGAAAAATACTACCTGCTATTATTATGAAAAAAATATTATAGAAGGAGGGGGACAATGTGGCTCGTATCCACTATTGAAATCCACGAAAATACATTAATAACTTTGTTAATGTATTTTTTTTAGTATATAAAGATTTTAACAAAAAAGGTATAATTAATTTTAATTACATTTATTACAAATAGGGGAGAGTAATATGAGAAAATATAATAAAAATATGGGAATTATTTTATCAGGGGTAGTAATAGCTACTAATACACAAATAACAACGCTATCATATGCACTGGAAGATGATAAAAACCAAACTACACTAGAAAAAAACATAGAAGAAAGCGTACCACAGTCTTCTAATTATGTAAAACAAGATACTGTAAAAGTAACAAACGAAAAAGAGTTAATAACAGCATTAGAAAATGAAAATATAAAAATAGTAGAAATAAATAATGATATATTAATAAGAGATTTAAATTATCCACGCGCTATAGAAATAAAAGGAAATGGAAAAAAAATAAATGGAAATGGATACACAGTAAGTAGTGATGATATATGTAACTTAGTATTACGTACAAATACAAAAATAGAGAATCTAAAACTAAATGAAATAAACATAAGAAGCGTAAATAGAGAAAATTTAGATATAGTGAGTAATAGTGAAATAAGTAATGGAGTAATATATCATTGTGGGAATACAACATTAGAAAATGTAAAAGTAAATAATACAATGATAGAGAGTGAGAAAAACTTAGTTATAAATTCAAGTAAAATGAACAAGAGTTCAATTAAACATTTCGGAGATGAAGTTGGAATAGTGAAGATAATTGATACTGAAATAAATGAGAGTAATGGGAGGAAGGGTATAATTGAGACGGATTATGAACGCTATAAAGCACCAATATATTTATATGGAGGGAATATAGAATTAGAGAATGTAAAAATAACAAATCCAGGTAGCTACGCAATATATGCAGCAGGAAGTTATTCAAAAGGTGTAACAGAACAAAAGATAAGAATAAAAGGAAGATTAGAGGTAGATGGTGCACAAAAAGAAGCAATATTGTTGAGGATGGAACCTGATAGTAATAAAAAGAATACATTAGAGCTTTATATAGATGGAGATATAAAGCAAAAAGGGGATACATATACAGTAATGGCAGAAAATGAAGGTACATATACTAAGGTATATTATGATGATAGTAAAATAGAAAGAGTAACTGATAAATGGTCAGATGCGTATTACAATACAAAAAATAGAGAAGGAAATAAGCCACCACTTCCAGGTAATGAAAATACATTTATACCAGTAACAAATGAAAGAGAATTGATATCAGCATTAGAAGATCCAAATGTAAAAGCAATAGATTTAAGAAATGATATAGTCATAAATGGACGTGAAAATAGAGGGTTTAATATAGATATAAAAGGAAATGAAAAAGAAATAAAAGGAAATGGACACACAGTACGTAATATCCTAGGATCAAACTTTTTCTATGCATATGCAAATACAAAAATAGATAATTTAAAGCTAACTGCAGCAAGAATATTCACTGTAGAAGGAAAAAAAGTAGATATAGTAAATAATAGCGAAATGAACAGTTTATCAATAGATTTGTATGGAAATCTATCATTAGAAAATGTAAAAATGAATAATGCATCAATATATGGTACTGGAAATTTAGTTGTGAATTCAAGTAAATTAAAAAATAGCTCGATCTCAGTGAATGCTTATGAAGAAAAAGTTGGAATAGCGAAGATAATCAATACTGAAATAAATGATAATAGATATGATGATGCACTAATAGATTTAGAGGGGGGAAGTGTAGAATTAGAGAATGTAAAAATAACAAATCCAGGAGATCATGCAATATATGCAGAGGGAAGCAAAGAATCAGGTGGTAAGGTAAGAGTAAAAGGAACATTAGAGATAGATGGTGCAAAAAAAGACGCAATAGTTTTGAAGAAAGGCGATAATAGTAGTACAGAGAATCCAGTAGAGCTATATATAGATGGAGATATAAAGCAAAAAGGAGATACATACACAGTAAAAGCAGAAAAAGAAGGGATATATACTAAAGTACATTATGATGAGAGTAAAATAAAAAAAGTAATTGATAAATGGTCATATGTACATTATAGTACAAAAAATAGAGAAGGAAATGAACCACAGTCTATTGTATATGAAAATAAGCTAGTTGGAGAGAATAGATACAAAACAGCTATAAAAGTAAGTAATGAAGGATGGGATAACGCATCTGAGGTAGTAATAGTAAACTCAAATTCAATAGCAGATGCACTTAGTGCAACACCATTTGCAGAATCCAGACAGGCACCAATACTTTTAACAGAAGGAAATAAATTAAATAGTGAAACCAAAAAAGAACTATCAAGGCTTGGCGCTAGAACAGTTTACGTAATAGGTGGAGAGAGTGTTGTATCAAATTCAGTTATAAATGAATTAAAGTCTATGAATATTACTGTTGAGAGGATAAGTGGAAAAGATAGATACGAGACATCTTTAGAGATAGCTAAAAAAATAGGTTATGCACCAGAAATAGCAGTTGTAAATGGCGTAACAGGACTTCCTGATGCAATAAGTATCTCACCAGTTGCAGCACAGAAAGGAATGCCAATAGTATTAGCATCACCAAAAGAAGGAACTAAGGTATTTGATCAATATATAAAAGATAATAATATAGAGAAATCTTACGTTATTGGAAGTGAAGTAGCCATATCAAATGAAATAGCTAATAAGCTACCAAACCCAGAAAGATTAGGTGGGACAAATAGAAATGAGACTAATGCAGTTATATTAGAAAAGTTCTACACAAACGAAGAATTAAATAACATATTTGTTGCTAAAGATGGAATGAAAA
>NZ_HG529269.1 GCF_000499525.1 Faecalimicrobium dakarense
GCCTGATGATTTAATAGATGCATTGGCAGTAGGGGTGCTAGCATCTAACGAAAAGTCACCAGTAGTTATAGTAGGAAATGATTTAAATGATAAGCAAGCAAGTTCATTATCTAAAAAACAGCCTAAGGAGATAACTCAAGTTGGTGGAAACGGAAATGAAAATGTATTTAATAAGTTAGTAAATATGTTTAAGAATTAATTTGGAGATACTATTATAATCGTGGTTAACATTTCTACGAATCATCTCCACCATTGAAATTCAAAAAAATACATTAACAACTTTGTTAATGTATTTTTTTTGTTTTAGTATATAAATATTTTAACAAAAAAGTTATAATTAATCTTAATTGCATTTATTACAAATAGGGGAGAGTAATATGAGAAAATATAATAAAAATATGGGAATTATTTTAGCAGGAGTAGTAATCGCCACTAATACACAAATTGTAACATTATCACATGCATTAGAACCTAATACAATTAAAACTAAATTAGAAACAAATATTGAAGAAAAGGCACCACAAACTTCTAATTATCAAGAAAACGAAATTGTAGAAGTAAGAAATGCAAAGGAATTATCATTAGCAACAAAAGATCCAAATATAAAAGTAATAGATATAAAGAGTGATATAGTATTAACTACCTTTAATGAGACCTATTATGAGATATTTGTAAAAGGAAACGGAAAAGAAATAAAGGGAAACGGATATACAATAAGTGGTAAAGATGATATTTTCAGAGGCAGATTACTTATATATACAAATACCAAAATAGATAATTTAAAATTTGAGGGTATGAGTATACAATCAATGACAGGAGATAGTATAGACTTAGTAAACAAAAGTGAACTGAATGATTCAAGGATATTTATGGATGGGAATGTATTGTTAGAAAATGTAAAAGTAAATAATACATCAATATCTGGTAATGGAAATCTAGTTGTGAATTCAAGTAAATTAAATCACAGTACAATTGAACTAACGAGTTATTATGCTAAAAGTGGAACAGTTAAGATAGCAAATAGCGAAATAAATGGTAATAAAGGCACAGATATTGTACATAGTGATAAAAAATATAACTCACCAATACTTTCATACTCAGGTAATATAGAATTAGAGAATGTAAAAATAATAAATCCAGGAAGTCATGCAATATATGCAGAGGGAAACGATGAAGCAGGTAGAAAGATAGTAATAAAAGGAACATTAGAGATAGAAGGAGCACAAAAAGAAGCAATATTATTGAAGAAAGCGGATAGTAGTAATAAAGAGAATCCATTAGAGTTATATATAGATGGAGATATAAAACAAAAAGGAGATACATATACAATAAAGGCGGAAAAAGAAGGTATATATACTAAGGTGCATTATGATGATAGTAAACTAGAAAAAGTAACTAATCAAAGGTTAGATGCGTACTACGATACGAAAAATAGAGAAGGAAATAAACCACAGTTTACTGTACATGAACTAGTTGGAAAAGATAGATATCAAACAGCTGTAAATGTAAGTAATGAAGGATGGGATAGAGCAGATAATGTAGTAATAGTAAATTCAAATTCAATGGTAGATGCACTTAGTGCAACACCATTTGCAAAATATAATGATGCTCCAATACTTTTAACAGAAAACAATAGCTTAGATAGTGAAACTAAAAAAGAGATATCAAGGCTTAATGCTAAAAATATCTATGTAATAGGTGGAGAAGCGTCTGTATCAAATTCAGTTATAATAGAATTACACCATATGAACCTTAGTGTAGAGAGGATAGGCGGAAATGATAGATATGAAACATCTTTAGAAATAGCTAAAAAACTAGATGATGTATCAGAAATAGCAGTTGTAAATGGAGTAACAGGACTTCCTGATGCAGTAAGTATTGCTCCAGTTGCAGCAGATAAAAGTATGCCAATAGTATTAGCATCACCAAATAAAGGAACTAAGGTATTCGATCAATATATAGAAGATAAAAATATAAAAACATCTTACGTTATAGGAAGTGAAGTTGCTATATCAAAT